>CAMLHI010000010.1 GCA_946479705.1 uncultured Oxalobacteraceae bacterium | reverse complement strand
AGTGACTGGAGTTCAGACGTGTGCTCTTCCGATCTGTGCGCGCACGGTTGGCACCACCTCGATCGGGATGACGATGCTGCTTGACAGGAGCCTGCCATTGTCTCCCACGCTGCTCGCCAGCACCGTAACCTGGTAGGTGCCAGCCTGGGCGTAGCCAGGCGTCCAGTCTATTTGCAGCGTATCCCGGTCGAATACCGCGCCGGCCGGCAAACCGCTGACGTCGTACTGGACCGTCGCGATACCATTCCCGCCTTGCAGGGCGCCACCGGGCACGAGACGGATCTTGGGCTCGAAGTCGGCATTGTGCGGGTCGATCGCGAACACCGACACGCTCAGCGGCTGGCCTTCCAGCACCGTCCAGGACGCAGGCGCGGCAAACTGAGGCGCCGCGTCGGCGTGCAGCACGTTCAGGTTGAGCGTCTGGGTCACTGCCGTTTCAACCGGGGCGCCGCCGCCAGGCGGCGTGTAGGTGGCGGTCAGGGTGACCGGCATGCTGAAGCGGCCTTCCTGGCCAAACTCCGGGGTCCAGGAGAACCAGCCGGTCTGCTGATCGAGCACGGCGCCGCGTGGCATCGCCGCGATCTGGTAACGCAGGGAAATTGCCGTTCCGTCGGCCTGACGCAAGCCGCCAGGCAGGCTGCCGGCGAGCTGCAGACCGAATCTGTCGCCTTCGCGCAGGGATTGCGCGGGCAGTGCGCCGAGGACCGGCCGGGCGTAGCGCTGCTGCACATGCAGCGTCAAGGTGCGAACGCTGCTGGCCATGCCGTCGGTGGCGATGATGGTAACGTTGCGATAGTCGCCGGCCTGGTCGTAGCTCGGCGTCCAGCTGAGCAGCCCGGAGGCGGCATCGAAACTGGCGCCGGCAGGCAGATTGCGTACCGTGATCGTAATTGGGTCGCCATTCTCGTCGGCCACGACAATCGGCAGCGCCAGGCGCTCGCCCTCGCCGAGCGTGATTTCTTCGGCGCCGATCAGCACCGGCGCGACATTGCCGCCGTCGACCGTCAGCGTGAAGCGCCGCAGCGCCACGCCGCCACGGCTATCCTGGACCCGTACCAGCACTTCGGTATCGCGCAGGTCGCTACTCGACGGCGTCCAGTTCAGCGTGGCGGTATTGGTGTATCCGCCGCCCGGCGTGACGACAGGCGTAGCGGCGTTGAGCGTGAGGCCGCGCGGTCCCTGCAGGATTTGCCAGAAGAATTGCGAACTGTCGAGATCACTTGCCACCAGCGTTGCGCTCCATGGCATGCCAACGCTGGCAGGCGATAGCTCGACGGCGAAATCTGGATCGGACCCGCTCGCCACCGTGCCCTCATCGGTGACGATACCGACCATCGGTGGAATGTTTTCGTACGGCGCCGCGTACACGCCGTGGCCAAGGCTGGCCTTGACCAAGGCGCCCGAACCCGGGGTGGTGCCGAACTGGCTGGCCGGCACCACCGTGACGGTCTGGGAGTCCAGGGTCTCGCCGGCGGCCAGGCGGCCGCCCCGCGCTGCCAACGCCGCCGACAGGTCGATCGTCCAGAGCGATGACTGGCCCAGCGTGGCATCCTGCACCTGGCCGCCGAAGTAGCGGCCCGGATCGAGCAGCAGCGTCATTGGAGCATGCAGGTCGTCGGCGCCGATATTGGTGATGCTCACGTCATAGCTGACCGCGCCGGTGGCGTGATTGGCGCGAGTATTGCTAAAGTTCAACTGCAGCTGGGAGGAGAAATCGAGCAAGGTAGTGAAGGTGGTCACGTAGCCTTGCGGCAGTTTGACCTGGGCGGCGCTGCGCAGCGTGTCGGCGATCTCAAGGCGCCACATGCCCGGCGGCAAGGCCGGCAGGCTAAGCACCACCGAGCGGGTAGCCGCGTTCCAGCGGACCGCAGACGGATTGAGGGTGAAGCCGCTGTCGACACCGCTTGCGATCAGGGTATAGTTGCCGGCATCGAGAACACTGGACGGATTGCCGGCGTCGAAGCCGTCTGGATCGGTCCACATCGTCTGGTCGAAACTGATCGACAGTTCATTCAAAGGCAACGGGGCCATCGCACCGTCGGGAACGCTCGAAGCGAGCACATGCGGGGCCTTGATCGGTGAAATCTCATCGATATGCGCGCTCTGCGCCACCAGGATGCGGCCATCGCCGGTCGTCAGCAGCGCTTCGCCGCGGGTGCCGCCACTGGCCACCTGCAGCACGTGGCGCGACGCCAGCTCCACCATCCACACGTTCGCGCCGTGCGGCGCGGCGGTGCCGGCAAAGCCTGCATGCTGGGCCCCGTTGGTCGACGCCAACAGCAGGCCCGCCAACGGCGAGCCGTCCTGGCCAAAAGCGATGCTGTCGATCATGCCGGCCAAACGGTATTCGAGCTGGGCGCGGCCCTTCTCGCGGCCGGCCATCGGGAAGCTGACGATGTCGGTGGTGGGCTGCGGCAGCGTCGCGCCGATGACCGGTCCGGTCCAGGAGACACCCCACAGGCGGCCATCGGGACCGAAGGCCAAATCGCCGACACGGGCGTTGGAAAAGTGCTTCCACGCGTGCGCGTCGTCGGCGCCGGCCGGATCGAACATCTCGATGCCGTTGTGCGACGAAACATAGATCAAGCCGCTGTCCGGATCGATCGCCAGCGCGTGCGTGAGCGCCGCCTGGCCGGGGCCGCCATGGCGCCCGACGATCACTCCGCTGGCCGCATCGACCTGCAGCAGTTCATTGCCGGTCATGACCCACAGCTGGCCAAAGCGGTCCAGCGCCATGTCCAGCACTGGCTCATCGAGCACGAACAGCGGTGCGGTGGCGTGGCCGCCCTCCTTCGCATACAGGAACACCTCGTTGCGGGCCGCCCCGGCGCTGACCAGGATCGACTGATCAGGCAGCTGCACCATCGCCAGCGCACCGATATCGCCGGCGCTTGACTGGAAGCCGTCGGCGAAACCGCGCACCATCATGGGTGCCAGTACGCCGCTCAGATCCCCCCGCCGCTCGGGAGCCACATAGCCAGGAAGACCCAGCGTGGCAGTCTGGAACAGCGCATTGCTCACATAGGTGCGGTCTTGCGGCGCGGCAGGCAGTTCAGCGCTGGACACCAGGGCCGCATTCGTCCCCAGTCCATCGAGCACCTGCTGGGCGCCGCCATCGTCCGGCAGCACCGCATTGCTCACGCTGGCCGCTTCGCGGTTGCCGGCCATGTCCATGGCCGCGGCCAGGAACTCGTAGGTGTGGCCCGCCTCTCCGGCGAACACGGCGCGCCCTTCGGCCTCCGGCACCTGTTTTTTCCAGATGAAGAAGTCGCCGCCGTCCCTGGCCACGTACAGCGTGACGAACTTGACCCCGCTGGCATCGTCTTGCGCCTTCCAGGCCACGCTGAAGGCCGGCGCGCCGTCGGCGCCGGCCGCCAGCGCGCGCACCTCCAGGGTGGTTTGCGGCGCCGCGGCATCGAGCGTCAGGCTGACCGATGCGCTCTGCACCGGCGGCTGTCCATCGACCGATATCCGCGCGCTGCTGTCGATGCGCGCGCCCGACGCCGCGTTCGGCGCCGTGCTCACGGTGTAGCTCACAAAGCCGCGCTGGGCCTTGTCGTCGCCGTCCTTGGGCACCAGCAGGCCGCGGCTGCGGTCGGTGATCACCTCGCCGGTGGCCGGGTCGATCGCCTGCAGCAGCCAGGTGGCGATGCCGGTATCGGTATCGATGCCGGCGGACACGCGCAGGATGTAGCCTTTGCTGCCGGTGAAGTCGAACTCACCCTGGAAGACCGAACGCTCGGAGGGCACATGGATGTTCAGGTCGCCGAGCTTGAGGTCATTGAGGCGCAGGGTGCGCGGATCGAGGTCCGCGTCGAGCTGGGTGACGATGCGCAGTTCGCCCACGCCCTCGCCGCTCGGGTTCTGGAACGAAACCGTGTACGGCAGCGGCTGTCCGGCCGGCACATAGGCCACGCCGTCGCGGTTCGGCAGCACCTGCGGCCCGCGCACACTGACCGTGGCGGCGCTGGCGTTTTGCTGCGCGCTGCTTTGCTGCAGGTACTGCGCCAGGTTGAGCGCCTGCGGGCCGACCGGACGGAACTGCTCGTCGAGCAGGCCGATGTGGCGCAGGTACTCCATTTCGGCGGGGCCGCCGGCGAACACGTTGAAGTTCAGGAAGTGGGTATTGCGGGCCGCGCCGGCGTCGTAGTCGGCCGCATTCGGCGCGAACGCCACCGGGCTTTCGGTAAAGTTCCCGTGTCCGTCGTCGCGGAATTCGATGTAGTCGAGCGGCGCGGTTGCCGCCCGCGGATCGCCGGCAAAGCGCGCGGTGTCGCCGTACCACTGCTGCACCTTGTCGAAGAAGCCGAGGATGCTGGCCTGGGTCTGGTAGCTGTCGCCGCCATGGCCCAGCAGGATGCCCGCGGCCAGGGTCTGGTTCAGGCTCAGCACGAGCGGATGCTCGCGCACCGGCGGCGCTTCATCGACCGGGCGCAGCAGGCCGGCGCTTTCCAGCGCGGCCAGCCAGCCGGCACTCCATTGATCGGCGTCGCTGGCCAGCACTTGCAGTGCCGCCGGCGCGCCGGTGTCGGCCAGGATGGCGCTGCGCAGGCGCAGCGCGTAGGCGCTTTGCTCGGCAACGAACTCCGCGCGGGTGAGCGGCGTGGCCGCGCCGAACACGTTAAAGCGGAACGGCATGGCCAGCTGTTCGACCACGGTGAGGTGCGCGTCTTCGTCAAGCGTGCTGAACCTGAGTGCCATGCCAGGGGCGATCTTGTCGAGATCCTGCACGCCGCCGCCCAGGTAGTCGCTGGCGCGCCAGTCGGGACGCGCCTCGTACAGGCGCGCGCGCAAGCCGTCGAAGTCGCGCGCCATCCATTCCTTCAGGCCCGGATAGGTGCTGACCGAGAAGCTGGCGCCGACCATGCCGCTGGCGGCCAGGTCGAAGGCGTAGCCCGGCGCCAGGTTGAAGCCCTTGGTGTTGAGCTGCCCATCGAGGTAGGCCCAGGGGATGTCGCCGCGCCCGGTACCGGCGGTGGGGGTCGGGCCGTAGGTCTGGGTGTTGACGGCCCCCGCCAGCGGCTGGCCGGGCGGCTGGCCGCCCACGGTCGAGGCAAAGGTGAGGAAGGGCAGCGGCAGGCCGAGCAGCAGGTCCTGATTGGAGCCGAGGTTGCTTGCTCCGAGTTCGAAGCGCACGTAGGGCGTGTCGACGTTGGTCAGGCTTTGCAGCGTGACGCCGTACAGCGCACTGTCGCCCGGTTCGATCGTCTGGCTGCCGCCGATGCCGATGGTGACATCCGGCGCCACCATGCGCTCGACCACGTAACGGTAGGGTTCCGTGACGGTCTGGCCGTCCGGGTTGATGACCTGCAGGTCGTACAGGCCATGCGGCACGTGCTGCAAATCGAACACGGCGCGGATGTGGGTGGCGTCGAGCACTTGCCAACGCTCCGGCTGCACCTCGAACACGCCCGGGCGCGACAGCTTGACCAGCGCGCCGGCGGCAAACTGGGCGCCATGGATATCCACGCTCACCCAGCGATGGTCGGCATCGCCGCTGCCGCCGCTGTCGGGCGTGATGCCGGTGATCGACAGCGGCAGCGCTTCGGCCTTGACCCGGATCGCCGCCGGGGCGCCGCCGGCCTGGGCCTGGCGCGAACGCAACAGCACATAGTAGTCGCCGGCCTGGGTGCTCGGAATGATGGCTTGCTGGTCGGCCGAATAGCCGAGCGTGTAAGCGGCATCGTAGCGGTAGCCGGTCGGCACGTCGCCATAGCGGACGAACAGCTCGTTGGCGCCGCCGTCGGCCAGCGCGTCCAGCGAAAGGCGCAGGGTCTGGCCGGAGCTGGCGCTGACCTTGTATAGCTTGGTCGCGCCGCTGGCCAGGGTCGTGTCGATGGCGTTGCCTATCGTCAGGCTCGGCACGGTCACCGCCATGGTCCCGCCCATCGCGGTCATGTTGGCCGCCTTGGACGGCGGCAGGTGCACCCCGTTCGCGTCGTAGCTGATCGGGCCTTCGTAGACCTGGTTGTAGATGTCCGGCCGCACCACCACGCGCCAGTTGCCGTCCTTGAGCGGCGGCAGCGTGGCGGTGAGCGAGGCGCTGTACGAGGTGTCGCCGGCCAGGCCGCCGGCATGGTCGACCTTCCCGAGCAGGATGTCGCCGGTGTCCCACTGGTTGTCGAAGCTGAGGTAGACCGCATCGGTCCAGCTGCCCAGCGCCGGGTTGAGCGCGTGGTTGTGGACCGTGTAAGCCACCTGCACCGTGCCGCCCACCTGCCCTGCGCCGGGCACGTTGACCGCGGCCACCCGCAGTTCGGCCGGCGGCGGGGTCTGCACCAGCACCGGCTGCGAACGCGCCGCGGCGTTGTTGGCCTTGTCGGTTTCATACACGTTGCCGTCGGCCGCGGCGCCGAACGCCCGGCCCGGGTCGGCGACGACGAACACGTAGTACGGACCGTCCAGGTTGTGCGGCATGCGCACATTGATGCTCGCTTCGTACTGGGCGCCGGCGGCCAGTCCGCTGTCATGATCGACGTAGCCGAGGAAGACGTCCGACTTGAGGTCCAGGTTGCGGTCCTTGGACAGGTAAATCAGGTCGCGCCACTTGTTCTGGTCTGCCGGCGTATCGCCGCCCTCGTTGCGCACGCGGTAGCGCACTTCGAAGGGCTGGCCGCCCACGGCGCTGTCGGCGGTAATCACTTCCGCCACCGCCAGGTCCGGCTGCGCCGCCAGGCGGATCGGCAAGGCGATGCTGGCGACGTTATTGCCCTCGTCCTGGAACTCCTCGACCGTATTGGTGTACCAGTCGCTCACGCCAGCCAGGTCGGGACGAATGGTGCCGTTGGCGGACTTGCGATCGATGCCGATATTGGTATCGGCCTTGACGATCAGGCGGTAGTTGCCGCTGATCGAGGACGGCAGCGTGAGCGTGACGGTGCGGGTGTACGACTCGCCCGGCTGCAGATAGCGCGGCTTGCCGTCGCTTCCAAGGCCGGGGCCGCTGGACTTCACATGCATCAGGCGCTCGATGTCGCCGCCGCCGTCGCTCGGCTCGAGATCGCCGGCGTGGATCAGCGCGAGATCGCCGGCGTCGAGCGTATCGTCGTGCGACAGATAGAGCCCGTCGAGCCAGCTGGCGCTGCGGGTGGCGCGGTTGCCGTCGTTGCGCACGGTCCAGCTGACCTGCACGCTCTGGCCCGAACTTGGGCTGGGGTCGGAAATGGCGATGTCCGCCACCTGCAGGTCCGGTTCCTTGTACACCACCTGGAGCGCCGCGCTGGCAACGTTGTTGGCCGCGTTGACGCCTTCGAACACCGAGGTCTCGTAGAAGCGATAGTCCGGCAGTCCCGGGGTCGTCGTGCCGGTCAAGAACTCGCCCGCGGGCCTGTAGAGCTGGGACGAGATGGCGAAGTCGGGACTGAGGTCATCGCCGTGCACGGCGTCGGTGATGACATGGATATAGTAAGTGCCTTCGGCACCGACCGGCAGCTTGAACTTGCCGCCGCTGGTGTACGAGGCACCGGCAGCCAGGCCGTCGTCATTGGCATGCACCACCGACCCGATCTGGCGCGCCCGGCTGGCCACGAAGGTCGCGTCGCGGCTGATGTAGACATTGTCGACCCAGCCGCGGGTGCCGTTCCAGACCGCGCCGCCGTGGTTGGTAACGCTCCAGCTGACCTGCGTTTCTTCGCCCGAGTCGCTGAGCGGCTGCGTGAGCACCTGCTCGATACGCAGGTCGGACGGTACACTGCCCACGCTGGTGGCACAGGCGCGGGTGTTATTGGTCTCGCTGTACTCGGCGATCTCGCGCACCGCGTCGATCTCCACCACCACGAAGCTGCCTTGCGCCGACGGCGGCAGCTGCACCGAGTCGGACACGGTGTAAGTTTCGCCCGCCTGCAGGCTGCGCTTCTGCGTGTAACTGCCGAGCAGCCACTTGCGCGTGGCCCTGGACAGGTCGGCATTGTCGGTCAGCCAGACCCGGTCGGTCCAGCTACCCTCGGCCGGCGTGGCCACGCTCTGGTTGACGTAGCTGAAGCTGAAGGTGCTGCCGGCCTGCCCGGCTGGCTGTGCCGTCACGGACAGCGGCGCCAGGTCGGGCTTGACCGCGCCGAGGATCGAAATGGCGCGTGCCTTGAAGTTCTCGGCCAGCGGGGTGCCCGGGTCGTCGGGGTTGACGTTGGTGGCCAGCGTATCCTGGGCAATCTGGCCGTAGGTATCGGTCCAGACGGTGAGGAAGTACTGGCCGCTGGCCACGTTGTCCGGCAGCCTGACGGCGATCTCGCCCTCATAGTCCTGGCCCGCTTCCAGCATGCCGTCGTGGACCACCTTGCCTACCAGGATATCGCCCTTGGCGGCGGACGGCTTGCCCTTGCTGGTGCTCAGCCAGACCGTGTCGGTCCAGCCGGTGAGGCCGGCGCTGTCGCCGCGCGTCGTGGCGCTGCCCTTGTTGGTGACGCTGTAGCGCACGTCGAGGGTGGCGCCGTAGCTGGCCTGGGCCGGCGCCACCACATCGGCGGCGACCAGGTCGGCCATCGGCACCGGATCGATGACGATCTTCTGGATGCGCAGGTTGTCGCTCTCGTTCGGGTACTCTTCGATCTGGTTGTTGGTATCGGTCTGGACGATGATGAAGGCTTCGCCGCGCAGGCGCAGCGGCACATCGAACGAGGCCAGGGTGCTGCTGTACGCGCCTTCCGGCAGCAAGGCTTCGGTATTGTCGATGCGGCCCAGCAGGATGGCGTTGCTGAGTTTGCCATCCAGCGACAGGTAGACGCTGTCGGTCCAGCGGCCCGAGGTCGCCACCGTGCCCATGTTGCTGATCTCGAAGCTCACCGCGGCGGTGGTGCCGGCCGTGACGCGCTCGGGCACCGTGATCCCGGCCACGCGCAGGTTCGCGCGCGCGTTCAGGTTCACCTGCAAGGTTTGGTCGGACAGGGTGGTGTTGTTGATCGCCGCGCCGCCATGCTCGTAGAGTTGGGCGCCGGCGTTGGTGGTCACGCGGATGCGGTACAAGCCCTCGATGGCGCGCGGCAGGCGGATCTGTTCGGTACGCGTATAGGCGATGCCGGGTTCGACCGCGTGCGTATAGGTGAAGCTGCCCAGCACGATGGCCGCGCCGCCATCGACCGGCACCAGTTCCACGCGGTCGGCCCACTGGCCGCCGGCCACGGTATTGCCGCCGTTACGCACCGTCCAGGTGATGTCGATCGGCGCGCCCTCGGCCGCGCTGGCCGCCGAAGCGCTCACGGCACTCACGCTCAGGTCGGGCGTGGGCGCCAGCGTGACCGACAAGGCGGCCGTGCTGGCGGTATTGTTTCCGGTGTAGATGAATTCGAACGGGCCGCCGGTACCCACATTCAGGTAAAAGAGGCCTTCGATCCCGTTCGGCAGCACCACGTCGATGCTGCGATCGTAGCTCGCGTCCGCGCTCATCTGCCCCAGGTGCGAGGCATTGGCCAGCTCGTAGCGGGTGCCGCTGCCGTCCGGGTTGGTGCTGAGCCAGACCCGGTCGGCCCAGGTCGAGGCATCGGTGGTGCCGATACCGCGGTTGGCCACCGTCCAGCTCAGCGCGAGTGAGGCGCCGCTGACCGGCGTGCCGGTGTAGCTCAGGCTTTCGACGCGCAGGTCGGCGTACGCCGTCGGCATCACGTCCAGCGGCGCGTCGGCCATGCGCACGTCATTGGCGGTGCTGCCGTTCTGCCATACCCTGCCCGCCAGGTCGGTGCGCACGAACACCTGCCCGTGCCTTACCATGCCGCGCGGCGCGGTATAGGTGACGCTGCCGGTGTAAGCCGTGCCGGCTTCCAGCGCGCCCTCGTGGGCCACCTGGCCGAGCACGATGTCGTCGCCATTGCCCAGCACCGCGTCGGCCGAGTACACCACCACGTCGGTCCAGGAGAGCGTGCGGCCCGGGCCCGCGCCCAGGTTGCTCACCTGGTAGCTGACCGTGAAGGTGGCCGGATCGCCCACCACCACGGTGGGCGCGCTGACCGAGGTCACCGCCAGGTCGGCGTACAGGTCGCGCGTGATGCTCAGCGCCTGTTCGAACTGATTGTTGTTTTCCGCGCCGTTTTCGTTGATCGTGCCGGGACGGTCGGTCACCACCACCAGCTTGTAGTCGCCAACGGCGTCCACCGGCAGTTGCACGCTCATCTGGCCGAGCGCGCTGGCGCCGGCCGCGAGTGCGGCATGGACCTGCTCGCCCAGCTTGATGGCGGCGCCGTCGATGGCGCCGCTACGGGTGAGGTAGACAGTGTCGGTGACATTCTCCGCGCCGGCGCTGCCGCGGTTGGCGGTCAGCCAGCTCAGCTGCACGGTATTGCCGCCGACCAGGTTGCCGCTCACTTCGAGCGCCTCGACGCTCAGGTCGGGACTGGTAACGGTCACGGCCTTGCTGCCGATGTTGTTGCCCCCATCGAGTTCCGCCACCAGGTTGGCGGCGTCGGCCACGACCTCCAGGCGCCATGCGCCGGCCACGGTGTTCGGCGCCGCGAAGCTGGTGGTGACCAGCATGCTGGCGCCGGCGGCGATCTGGCGCGTCCCCGACGGCGCGGCCAGGCTGACGCTGAGCGCCGGATTGGCCAGGTTCACCAGGCGCAGCTGCTCGTAGGTGTAGGCATTGACGGCGTCGGTGCCGATATTGTTGACGCGGTAGGACAGCGTGACGGTATCGCCCACGCGCCAGCTGTCGGCCACGGCGATGTCGCTGATGGTGAAGTCGGGCTTCGGTTCCGCCAGCACCGTGACCGGCGCCGCGCTGGCCACCACATTGTTGGCCGTGTAGCCCGGCTCGAAAGTCTGGCCGAAGGCATCGGTCTTGACCAGGAAGTAATAGTCGCCGCTGATGTTTTGCGGCAGCTTCACGTCCAGCCCTGCGCCATAGGCTGCGCCCACGTCCAGCGCCCCTGCATGGCTCAGGGAGCCGAGCAGGATGGCGCCGGCGCCGAGCGCCGGTGTCGCGGAGAGGTACAGCTGGTCGACCCACAGGCTGGTGTCGCTGGCCAGGGTGCCGGCATTGGTCACGCGCCATTCGACCCGCGCGTTGCGGTTCGAGAACGCGCTCGCGGGCACGCTCGTGATGGCGGGGCTCAGGTCGGTGTAGGCCGCGCTGATCTGGAACGGTCCGGACAGACGCACGTTGTCGGCGCGGGTATCGGGCTCGAGCACGTTGCCATTGATGTCGCTGATGACGGCCAGGCGGTAGCTGCCGCTGATGCGGCCCGGGATGCGCACGGTCGCAACTTGGGTATACGAGCCGTCCTGCGCCAGTCCGGCGCTGACCTTCACGTTCGACAGGACGATATCGTCGCCATTGCCGGTCACGCCGTCCGAGGTCAGGACGATGCGGTCCACCCACGAAGAGGCGGCCGGGGCCTGGCCTTCGTTGCGCACGCTCCAGCTGATCGTCACATCCTGTCCGGCCAGGGCCGCGCCGGGGGCCTGCAGGTCCGTCACCTTCAGGTTCGCGTACGGATGCGCGGCAGCGCTGAAGCTGCCGGCGCTGCTGTTGTTGGCTTCCGCATTGCCTTGCAGGTTGGTCTCGAACACCACCCCGGTGCTGGCGCTGTTGCTGTCGGCCGTGACGGTCACGGCGAATTCGCCGCTGCCGCGCTGGCCCAGCGGCAGCGTGAACGTGAACGCGCGCTGGCGCGCCTGCTCGGGTGCGAGCGGCATGCCATTGTCGGCCGGGAAGGCGACACTGGTGTCGATCAGCACCGCGCCCAGGCTGCCGTCGGCATTGCGCGGACGGATGACCACGCGGTCCTGGTAGCCGGCCGGCGCCGCCACCGTGCCCAGGTTGACGTCTTCCCAGACCAGGGTGACGCTGTCGCCATCCATGGCGCCCGGCTGCAGCAGGCTGATGTTGCGGGTCTGCAGATCCGGTCCGGCCGCGAACAGGCGCTCGGCCAGGTTGTCGCCCTCGAGCGCGCCGCCGGCCGAATATTCCGCCACCTGGCCCTGGGTATCGACGCTGACCCGCAGGCGGAAGTTGCCGACCGCGTTCAGGCCCGCCGGCCACACCAGGGTGGTGGAGCGTTGCGCCGAGGCGCCGGGAGCGATGGCCTGTGCCGCCTGCGGCAGCAGGCGCGCGAGCAATACCGCGCCGGTGCTCAGGTTGACCAGTTCGACCGTCTCCAGCCAGTCGCCGCCGGCCGGCGCCGCGCCGTCGTTGCGGGTGTTCCAGTGGACGGTCACGCTGTCGCCCGACTGCCAGTTCGCCGCCGGCTCCAGCGTCAGGCCGGCCGGCACCAGGTTCGGGTAGGCGGCCAGCGCGCTGGTGAAGGCGGTGCTGGCGATGTTGTTCTGGGCATCCAGGCCGCGCTCGTCCTGCAGCGCGGTGGTGTCGGTCTCGATGGTGACGGTCAGGTTGCCGGCGCCGACGGTGCCGTCGGGCAGGCGCAGTTCGACGCTGCGCGCGGCCGACTGGTTCGGCTGCAGGGCGCCGCCAATGGCTTCGTCGTACGGCACCACGGCCTGCACCAGCACCTCGCCGGTGCCGGCCTTGCGCACGATGATGCGCTCGGCGAAATTGCCGGCCGTGGCCTGGCTGCCCAGGTTGAGCGTGGTCCAGTCGATGTGGATGCGCGCGCCCGACTCGATCGCGCCGCCCGCCAGCGCCGGCCTGACCGCTAGGTCCTGCACGCGCAGGTCGACCGCCGACTGGCTGTTGGCCAAGTCGATCGTGCGCACCGTGGGGACTTGGTTGACGAAGGCGGCCAAGCTGAAGCTGACGTTCGAATCGTACAGCGTGGTGTTTTCGAATTCGATGGTGTAGCGGCCGGAGACCGTTGCCAGGAATTCGGTGTCCACGATGTCCGACCCGCTGGCGACGACATTGCCCGCCGGGTCCAGCAGGCGGACCTGACCAAAATAGTTGTAGCGCGAGTAGCCGGCGGCGGCATTGTACGCATCCACCCGCGGCGTGACGTTGCGCAGGTCGAAGTAGAGCCGGTCGCCGGCCTTGGCGTCGATACCGTAGACGCTCATTTCTCCACTGGCGCTGACCACCTGGCCATCGACCCATTCACCGCTGACCAGCGTTGTCGCCGGGTTCAGCGGAGCCAGCCGGAATGCATACGGCTGCGAGGCGAAGGACGAGGTGTACACGGTGATGGCATGGGTGCCGGGGCGCAGGGTGACCACGCTGGTCGGGTCGTAGCTTCCGTTCGAATAGATGGTGTCGGACGCGACGAATCCGTCGTACGGTGCGCTCAGGCGCCAGGACACATTGCCGCTCGATTGGGCCACCAGCCGGTCGAACGCGATCATCGTGGTTTCGCTGACGGTAAAGCTGTACGTGCGGCTCTGGGTCTGGGCCGACAGGGTACCGCTGACGCTCTGCCCCAGCACGATGGGGGTCGGCAACTGGTCGCGCACATTGTCGATGCGGTAGCTGATCGAGCCCGCCGGTGGGGTGCCGTACGTCAAGTTATCGAGCACCAGATAGTAGGTGCCGGACTTGTCCAGCACTGTACCGGTGCCGTCGAAACTGGCCCGGGTGCTGGTATACACAGTTTGCCCGTACTCGTTCAGGAGCGACCAGACCATGTTCGAGGTGCTGCCGCTGCTGTTCAGGACGTTTAGCTGCAGCACGTCGCCTGCGGCAGCGCCGAGCTTGTAGACCGAGGATGTGTAGTCCGTGCTGGCGGCCAGGCTGGCGGTCTGCCCTAGGGCGATCTGTGCGGTCTGTGGCTGATCGAGCCTGCGCATGGCGAAATTGAAGCTGGTCGCAATGCCCGACTGGGCGATGCTGATGGTATAAACGCCGGCTGCCAGCAGCGCGCCGCGGCGGTAGCCGGCCAGTACCAGCGCGCCGTTGCTGTCCCGCACGCTCGCCGACTGGTAATTGAAGGCATAGTATTCGGCGATGGCGGGCTGGTCGAAGTACCACAGGCCAGGCTCGGTCAGTTCGAACTGGAAGGTCTTCGTCTCGTTGACGGCAATCGCCCCGCTGGCGCTGAAAGTCGACACGACGGCGGCCGGCACGTCGGCCGTGCCCCAAGCCGCGCCGATGCGCACAGCGTTCGTGCCGGTTGTGCGCTGCACGCGCACCATGAACTCGCCGCCTTCGGTGAAGGTATAGGTCGTGCTGCCATTCTGGGTCGGCGTCCAGGTGCGCACAATGCTGCCGTCCGGAGCGAGCAGCTGCAAGGAGCCCGCGCCAGCCCAGGCCGAAGCCGTGAGCGTGATGCTCTCGCCCTTGCGCGCGTCCAGCGTCCAGATCGCGCTGGTGTCGCTGCCGGCCGGCCAGTCCAGCGTACGGGTGACGCCGCCGGGACGACCCAGTTGGCGTGCGGCGGGCACTTGGCGCGCCGTGAACTGGGCCACACCACTGACCATGTCGCTGGTGGCACGAATGCGCATCCGGTAATCGCCCGCAGCCAGGAACACCCCCATCGAGCCGTCGGTGCTGGCGGAGAAGCTCTGACGCGACAGGACAGACGTCCCATTCGGGCGCACGATCTCGAACGCTACCGCCGAGGTACCGGCACGGATGCCCTGCAGGTCCACCCAGCCGTCCTGTGCCTGGCGGAAGCTGAAATCGAACTGGTCATTGCGGCTGATCACCGGCATGCTGACCACCGTATCGAACTGCAGATTGGCGGTGCTGGTGGACGACTGGCGCACAGTCAGGCTGGCATTGAGCGCCGTGCCGGCCGCGGAGCGCTTGGCAATCGCGTAGACCAGGCCGGTATGCTGGGCCTTGAAGCCGAACTCGGTAGACGAGAACGCGCTGCCGATGCTGCGGCCGTACTGGTCGATGAAGGTCCAGCGCAAACTGTCGGCCGGATCGGTCCGTACCATGTTGTACGAGGTACCGGCGACTGCCTGAAAGCTGCGCACGGCAAGGTCGACCCCGACGGCCATCGGTACCACGCTCGACTGGCTGGCGTCGATGGCCACTGCGCTTTGCTCCAGGTTCTGGACCGAAAACGCATAGGACGGCAATGCGCGGCCGCTGGCGGAAATGTTGACCGAATAGTCGCCCGGTGGCAGTCGGCGCGTGTAAATGTCGCTGGCGGTCAAGGAATTGCTAAATTCGGTGCCGCGCGGACCGGTCAGCGTCAAGGTGCCGCTGCCGCCATTGTTGCGCATATCGAACAGCAGGGAAGTCTCTTGCGTCAGGGTGAAGCGGTACTGCCGGGTGTCGCCGGGCGCGGGGACTGCCCCGGTCACGAGCGCACCGATCTGCAAGGCGCTCGACTGGGTACTCACGGCGTACGCGGTCAGCTTGGCCGTCAGGGCAGGCGCGCTCTCGCCGCGGACGTAGATGAGGTACTGGCCGTCCTGCGGCAGCGCGAACGAGGAATAGGTATCCGAGGAGAGATAGCCCGAATTACTGCGAATTTCATTGCCTGCCGGATCAAGAACATAGAAATACGCGTAAGCGTCGGTACTGCCGCGCAGGTTCAGCAGCAGTTTCTGCCCTGCCGTGCCGTTGAAGCGGTAGGCCAGCGCATTGCGCCCATCGGCCAGCGTGAACGTTGTTTCGGTATTGGCCGGGAGTTCGGCCAGCTTGTCCGCCTGCTCCATGACCAAGCGATAAGCACTGGGCGCCAGCACCGTGGTGGACATGCGCATCTCATAGGCGCCGGGAGCGAGCTCGACCAGCTTTCGATAGCCGCTGCTGGACAAGGTACCGCTCGCGAACACGTCGGTGCCGATGTCGGTGCGAACGAGGGTTGCGCGGTTGTTGCTGCCGCGCACATCGAACCACATCCTGGTCGGCTCGGCGATGGTGAAACGGTAGGTGGCGCTGTCGGCCGGGTTGTTCAGGCTGCCGGTGATGGGAGTGCCGGGATCCAGCGCGCCGGTCTGGGCGACTCCCTCAATGACCTTGAAGGATCTGGTCCCGGATGCGTACAGGCCATTCTGCGACAGCCCCATCTGCATGGTGTAGTTGCCCGAGTAGCGCGGCACCAAGGCCACGCCCGGCGGGGAGGTGGTCAAAGTGCCGGTATAGGTCAGATTGCCAGCGTCGGCGCGCAGCAGGTAGGACAGCGAGTCGCCGCTGGCCAATGCCGGCGCCGCGGTGAACCAGTAGCTCTTGCCGCCAACCAGGTCCATGTCGATCTGCCGGTCGGGCGCGCCGTTCGTCCAGTTGATCGCAACGCTGCCGACGCCGTCCGGCGCCAGCTTCACCGTCGCGCTGGTCAGGGTGGTCGTGAATGCGAACGGGGTCGGCTTGCTGACCGCGCCGTAGCGGTACACCCGCAGTGTGTAGGTTCCGGCGCGCAGCGAATAGATTTGCTTGCCCGCCTCCAGGTTCATCAGCGTGCCGACTGTCGTGCCAAACTGGTCGAGCACACTGTAGCTGTTGAAATTGCCGGCGTTTTGCGTCTCGCTGATCTGCAACTCGGAGGGCCGATCCACCGTGAACGTGTAATCCCTGCTCTGCTGCGGACCGAAGCTGCCTTGGGTCGGGCCGTTTAACTGCAAGCCGAGCGGCTGTTTGGATGCCTGCAGTACCTCCAGGCGCACGGCTGTGCCGCTATTGCGCTGGATGGCTAAAATATAGCGGCCGCTGCGCGCAATGGTAATCGGGGTGTAGGTGCCCGAGGATGGATCTCCAATCGAGACGAGGGCGCCATGCGGATCGTATAGACGGAAGCTCATTCCCGTTGAAGCGCCGGCAAGTCCGTGCAGGTCCAGGCTTTGACCGGCATCGAGGGTGAGGTCGAACCAGGCGTAAGTGTCGCTGGCGCCGAGGTCGGCCGAAACCGGCGTGTTGACCGCCAGCGCACGCGCATGGGCGCCATCCATCAGGCGGAATGTGGCGCCGCCGGTGCTGCCAGTCAGCGACATGTCGTAATGGCCGGCGGCCAGCCAGCGCATGTCCATGCGCCAGCCCGAGGTCGACAGGCTGCTCGACTCGTCCCCGCGCGGGCCGCTCAGGTTCCAGCCGGTGTAGGCGCCGCTGCTCATTTCGAGCGCAACCCAGCCGTCACTGGCAAGGTCGAAGCTGTAGTTCAGGGGACCGGCGGGCGCGGTCACGGTCTGGCCCAGCGCGATCGCCGTGCGCGCCACCGGTGCCGCCGTTGCGGCGGCAGTCCGCGTGATATTGAGCGTAATACCGTCGCTGCTGCCGCCCAGGCGGGTCAGACGGATATAAACAGCACCGCTCGAACTTTGGATGAACGCGCTGGTACCGGATGTCGAGTTGCTGATGAGACGGCCATAGGAGTCGAAGCTCATCAGCTGGTACTGGCTGCTGCCAACGCCCAGAACGTAATCGAAACGGTCCTTGTAGGCCGCATCGAGCTTGAAGAGCTTCGATTCGCCAATCGCCATCGGGCCGGTAGCGAATGGAACGCCCGGTTCGATCGTGGCGGCCTGGGTGGCCGGCGTGGCGCGCATGGTGTATGCGCCAGTTCCGCTACTGCCGGACTTGACCACCAGCTGGTAGTCGCCCGCCGTGAGATAGGCGGAGCGGACATTGGCACCTTGAACCCCGCTGAGCGCATTGCTGCTCACGACGACGCTGGCGGGACCGATCAGCTCCCAGTTGCCGTCAGGGTAGGAAGCGATCGATTCCCATACCCAGGGAGCACCCTCGGCAACACGAAAGCGCGTGGTGACGCTCTGACCGGGCGCATCGACCGTGCCGCTGAAGTCGAACGGCGTGGCCGTGCCGATTGTGCCGAGGTCGGTCGTCCTGGATTGATAGGCAAACACATCGACGGCAGCTTGCAGGCTGGAATTGCCGATCGCGCCGTTCATGAACACGTAGTAGTCGCCAGGCGCACTCAGGACGACCTGGCGCACGGAGTTATTGCCGGCCGACGAAGAGAAATCGACCATCCCGCCGAGCGCATTGAAGACCTGGTAGTCCAGCGCCTGGCCGGACGTGGCGACGCGCGCGCGCAGGGCGAGCGACGAGGGCGCGTCCACATGCAGCTTGAACAGGCGCCCTTCCTTACCCGCGGCCGAATCCATGTTCACGGTCTGGCCGTTGACAAGATCAGCCACACCAGCGGTGGACGAGAACAACATCCGGAAACTGAAGTCGGCGGCGTTGCGCGCGGTCGACTCGACCACGAGCCGGTAGCGCGCGCCTACTACAGTCATCAATGCCTGGGTGTACTCCGAGCTGGACGTGGCGTATTGGGTGTGCTGGCTACCGTCCACGCGATACAAGGTCCATCTGGCAGCACTATTCGGGGCCGACAGCTGATCCATGTGGACCCATCCCTCGGACGGGAACTCGATCGTATAGCTGATTGACGAACCGGGCGCGTCAATATCCGCCTGGACCGTTTGGCCGGGCTGGATAATCTCCGTACGCGGAGTGGTCCGAATCAGGTTGAAGCTGTAGCTGAGCGGAGCGGTGCCCGTGCTCAGCCCCTCGACCGTCACCCAGTAGGTACCGCTGCGATCGGCCGTCAGCACTCCACTGTCCGACGACCAGCTCTGTGCGTCCACGTACACCTGGCCGCTCGGCCCGAAGATCGAATAGCGCAGCTGGCTTGAGGCACTGCTGGTCCCGGTCTGCAGGAACAGGCGGTCGCCCGCCTGGGCATTGACCTGGTACAGCGCCGACTTGGCGGTGGGACTGAGCGCCCCGTTCACCTGCGTGCCCGGGGTCAGTGCAAGCGCGCCCTCCTCGCCGATCAGGCGGAATTTGTAATTGCCCGTGCGGTCATTGGTGCCGTCGACGGTGAGACGGTACGTGCCTTTGTCCAACTGCAGGAATTTGTCGCCGGTCGAGGTCAGGTTGCGGCTGGAGAAGATCGACGTCGCGGTGCTGCCGGCGGTCAGCTGCCACTGGGTCAGATCGCCTTCCACGCCATCGAAGTACAGGCGGGTGCGCTCGTCCACGGTGAACTCGTACACATCGCGTTCGCCCGGCTGGGAGATCGTTCCGGCCAGGTCGTGAACGCCCGGCACCGATTCTTCCGGATAGCCCGTCACCGTGCTCTGTCCGGTCAGGGTCCCGGTTCCGTCGTAACGGTACAGGATGCGCTGGTCGCTATCGTTTTTCAGGCCCGCCGTCACCTCGGCCAGCGTGCCGCTGGCGCGCAGGGATGGCGCCACGGCCGCATCGTAGGCGCGCCGTTCGGTCACGTTGCCGGCCCCGTCCAGGAAATAGCGCGTCAGCTTGCCCAGCGCCGTCATGCTGCCCACCAGATTGCCGTCGGCATCGTAGAACTGGCGGCTCATCTGGTCAGCCGCGTTGGCCGCAAGCTGCACCTGCGCGGCCAGCACCTGGCTGCCCAGGCTGGCCGTGTTGAGGCGATTGGCGTACTGGATCACCGCGACGATACGTCCCGCGCCGTCGTAGCGGGTCTCGGTCACGCGGCCGTCGGTGCCGATCAGGTGCACCGGATGGCCGGCCGCGTCCCAGGTTTGCCAGGTCTTGACATCGAGCGCGCTGGCGGCGGGGCGCAGGTCGGCCAGCTCGTAGCCGAGCGGATCGGCGGCCGCCGCGGCCAGCGTGGCGGCGGCAGCGAGATTGGCATGCACCAGTGTGCGGGTCAGTTTGCCGTTGCCGTCGTAGCTGTATTCGGTGACGCGGCCGCTCGGATCGATGTCGGCGGCCTTATTGCCAGCGGCATCGTAAAACGTCAAGGTCGGCCCGCTGCCGCTCTCGCGCAGGCGTTCGCGTCCCAGCGCATCGTAGACCAGGCGTGCATCCGCACCTGCACCGGCGCCGCGCACGGCGATCAGATGGCCGTAGCGGTCGTACTGGCTCACGGTGGTGGCGCCCTGCCCGTCCGTCACCAGTGTGCGGTTGCCGGCATCGTCGTACAGCGTCACCGAAGTGGCGCTGCCGTCGGAGACGCTCAGCACGCGTCCCAGGCCATCGTAGGTATAGCTCTGCACGCGCTGGGCGGCAGTCTCGATGCGCGACAGCAGGCGGCCGCTCTGGTCATATACATAGCGGGTCTCGAGCGCGCCGTCGGCAATGCCTTCCGCGCCGGCGCCGGCCAGGGTCTGTGCATAGCGCACCTGGCGCGCCAGCTGGCCCTGGGCATCGTAGAACAGGTCGGTCCGCTGCACGTCGCGGCGGGTGACGCCGGCCAGGCTCGCGGCCGGCGTGGCCGCCAGGACCAGCGCGCCGATCTGCGCTACCGACATCTCGGCATCGAGCGCGGCCGCATTCAGGAACTGGCCGGTGTATTCCAGTTCGGCGACGCGCTGGCCTTCGGCGTCATAGCGGTACTCGGTGATGCGTCCCTCGGGGCTGATGACGTAGCGCAGCAGGCCGTGCATGTCGGCCTGCGCCGCCGCGGCATAGTAGTAGCGCGTGGTCTGTGGCGCGTCGGCAGCCTGGCCGGCCACGCTCGACTCGACCAGCTCGCCACGCTCGTTGTAGGTCCAGGTGGCCGTGCCGCCACCCTGCAGCTGCTGCAGGGTCAGGTGGCCCGCGCCATCGAAGCTGTAGTCGGTCACCTGGCCCAGTGCATCGGTGACCCGCCGCACCTGTCCGCTGGCGTCGAATTCGATCGTCAACCGGTCTTGCGCGCCCGGAGGATCGATCAGCATGCGCCCGAAGCTGTCGCGGCCCAGGACGATTTCGCGTCCGAGCGCATCGACAATGCGGGTATCGGCGCCGGAAGCGTCGATGTTGAACAGCTGGCGCTGGCGCAGCGCATCGCCCTGGGCGGCGGCGAGCACGTCGAGCGTGACCAAGACCGAGACGGTGGCTCCGGTCCAGTCGGTGGCGCTCAGCTTCAGTTGAACGCTGCCGAGTGCATCGCCCAGCGGCACGCCGCGCAGCACGCCGCTGGCAGCGTCGAAGGCCAGCCAGTTGGGCAGTGTGCCGCCGTCAGCCAGGGTGAGCGAGAGCGCGAGGGAATCGGCGGCGTCGGGGTCGGCGAAGGTCCCGGCCGGCACGCTCCATTGCAGCAGTTGCCCCTGCACGGCGGCGATGGATGCCGGCGCGGCCGCTAGTGCCGGCGCGCGGTTCACGGGCGCTACCATCACGTTGATACTGGCAAGGGCGCGCAGGCCGCGCGCATCGGTCGCAACGATCCTGCCACTGACCGCGCCCCATTCGAGCAGCGCGGCCACGCCATGCAGCGTACGGGTGGCGGGATCGAACTGCAGCCAGTCGGCGCCGCCGCCGTCGATCGCCATGCTCAGCACCAGCGGACTGCCGTCCGGCGACTCGAACAGGTCGGCTGGCAGAGTCAGGCTGACGCTGTCGCCGACCGTCAGGCTCAGCTGCGGCACGCTGCCGTTGACAACGGGTGCGGCCGAGACGTCGTAGCTTGCCTCCTCGGACGTGCCGTCGGCGCGCAGCCAGTGCGTGGCCAGCAGGTTGTCGGCGCTGTCGAAGTCGTCCGTGCGCCGGTTGCCGGCGCCGTCGTCCTGATAACGGCTGTAGGGGCCATCGTTGCTATACACCTCGCCCTGACTGGAGCCGTCGGCATTCCAGACGTCGCGGCCGTACGTGTTGTCGGCGTGGTACCACTCGAGCGACAGCGGCGTACCCTGCGCCGAGTAATAGGTCGTTGCGCTATTGCGATCGTCCCCCCCCACGTCGCGCGAATAGCTGCCATCCGGCATGGTGCGCAGGATGAGCCAGCCGCCGCCTTCCTGCTGCTGGTAGTCGCCCACCGTGCCATCGGGCTCGGTCCAGTGCGAGTGCTGGCCATCGCCCTGGTCGGTGGTGGTCACGCCGTTCGGATAGGTGTCGGTGCGCACATAGCGCCCGTCCGGATAATTGACCGTCTCGCTGCGCTGGCCATCCTTGCGGAATACACGCACGGTCTCGCTTTCCTGGCTGCCGTCGGCCGCGTACGCGTACGTGACCTCGATGCGCCCCCAATCGTACTCGTCGATCTGCTGGCGCAGACGGTCGCTGGCATCGTACTCGGAAGACGAGCTCAGGCCGCCTGTTGTGGTGCTGTGCCCGACCGCGCCATCGGCCCGGTTCCACAGCACGCTGACGGCGCGGCCGCCGGCATCGAGCTCGGTCCTGCGCACATAGCCGTCGTCGCCTTGTTCAACGCGCTGGGCGCGGCCATCCGTGAAGCGGGTCAGCGTTACCGCGCTGGCGCCTTCGCGCCAGTCGGTGAAAACCGTGCCATCGGCCAGGCGCGTACTGGTCAGCGCCAGCGCGCCGCCGGCGGCGTAGTGCGACACCACCAGGGAGCCATCCGGCCGCGGCGACAGAACGTTGTAGCTGCCATCGCCGGCCTGGGCATCGCCTTCGGTGATCGCGGCAAGGCGGTAGACGCCGCCGTCGTTCACGTAGGAGAACGCCAGCAGGCTGCCGTCGGTCTGGCCAATGGTGGCCAGACGGTTCGATGCATCTTCATAGGTATAGCTGGTGCGGTAGACCTGGGCGTCGGCGATACTGCCGTCTTCCGGTGTCAGGTCCACCGTCACGGCGCTCAGGCGGCCGAGCGCATCGTACTGGTAGCGCACACGGACCTGATCGCGCCAGTTGCCGGAGGCGTCCTGCACGTGGGTGCGCACCTTGGCCAGCTTGTCGCCCTCGTAGTCGTAGTAAACCGCTTCGCCGCTGTCGCTGACCACGCTGGCAAGACGCTCGTCATCGTAGTGGTAGTCGACCCGGTGGCCGTTGGCGTCCAGCGTGGCTTCCAGCTTGCCGCTGTCGATCGCGTGGATTTCGCGCAAGCTGTCGTCCGCACTCGTATAGACAAATTTCCCATCATCGACCGCGATACGCCCGCCGCGTCCATCCGGGGTCGCATAGGCGTTCATTTCGATATCGAACTGGAAGTCCTGGGCGGTGCCGTCGCGCTGGGTGCGGCGCAGCATGCTGCCGTCCTGGTTCGGCTGGCCCGCCACCAGATCGATGCGGCGCGCGTACAAGCCCATCGCCGCGGCGCCGCCTTCTCCGTCCAGCTGGCCCTGGCTGTTATAGGTGCGCAACACGCCCATGTCGATGCCATGGTCGACCAGGCGTTCGTCTTCCGATTGCACGATCAGGTTGCCGGTTCCGGTATTGACATACACACGCTGGCCATTGCGTCCGGCCTGCGTCTGGCCGAGTCCGGTGCGTTCGCCCAGAATTCCTGCCAGATCGAGATTCAGTCCCAAGCCCTGCCCGTTAACAATCGCTACCATATGTCGCTATCCTTCGGAGTCAAAGACCGGGCACAGCCGGCCGGAATAGTGGTGGCGAGGCGCACTTTGAGCGCTTTCCTCGCCTATCCGCAATGCATCCGCAGGAAGGAAATATTGTTTAGCGAAAATTATTGACTGTGCGAAAAATAATTTGCACACAAGAACGTCAGGGCACGGCCGCGTGGC
>CAMLHI010000009.1 GCA_946479705.1 uncultured Oxalobacteraceae bacterium | reverse complement strand
TGAGTGACGTGCACCAGGCCGCCGGCCTGGCGGAAAAGCTGCGCCTCAGCCTGCAGCAGGCGAGCTGGCCGCGCGGCCACAAGGTGACGGCCTCGTTCGGCGTCGCCCAGCATGATGTCAACGAGGAAATCAGCGACGTGATCCGGCGCGCCGATGAAGAGCTGTACGCGGCCAAGCAGGCCGGGCGCAACCGTGTGCACGCCGATACCGGACGGGCGCGCCTGGCGGCGCCGGCCAGGGCCGCCTGACGCGCTCTGTGCCGTGGCCGGAAACGGCAAGGAAAAATCGATCGCCGATCATGGCGTACAGTGCCATTTCTCTGTCACGCGCCTGTCACATCATTTCGATATTATTTGAAATGTCGTACAATGCAGCTTCACCCGGGAGACAAGATCATGGAAACGCAACAGGCGGTCGGCGCGCTCGCGGCCCTGGCGCAGGCTTCACGGCTGGCGGCCTTCCGCCTGCTGGTGCAAGCCGGTCCGGCGGGCCTGGCGGCCAGCAGGATTGCCGAGCAGCTGAACATTGCACCGTCCTCACTGTCGTTTCACCTGAAGGAATTGAGCCACGCCGGCCTGGTGGCAGCGCGCCAGGATGGCCGCTACGTGATCTACAGCGCCAATTTCGCCACCATGAATGGTCTGCTGGCCTTCCTGACTGACAACTGCTGCAGCGGCAACGCCTGCACGCCGTCGCCTGCGTGCACCATCTGTTAAGCAAGCCCACCACACCAATGAACGTACTCATCCTCTGCACCGGCAATTCCTGCCGCTCGATCCTCGCCGAAGCCACCTTCAACCATCTGGCCCCGCCGGGCTGGCGCGCCGTCAGCGCCGGCAGCAAGCCGGCCGGCTACGTGCACCCGCGCTCGCTGGCACTGCTGCGCCGCGAAGGCATTGCCACCGACGGCTATGCGAGCAAGTCCTGGGACAGCCTGCCCTTCACCCCCGACATCGTCATTACCGTCTGCGTCAGCGCGGCCGGCGAGGCTTGCCCGGCCTATCTCGGCGCGGTGCTGCGCGCGCATTGGGGCGTGGACGACCCCGCCCATGCCACCGGCACCGAGGAAGAGATCGACGCCGCGTTCATGCTCGCCTACCGCATCCTGCGCAAGCGCATCGAAGCCTTCCTCGCGCTGCCGCTCGACGAACTGGGCGCCGATCCCGCGCGCCTGAAGGCCGAGCTGGACCGCATCGGGGCGCTGGCATGAACCTGGCGCGCCGGCTGAGCGCCGAGGCCCTTGGCACGGCCTTGCTGCTGGCCACCGTGGTCGGCTCGGGCATCATGGCCGAACGCCTGGCCGGCGGCAATGTCGCCATCGCCTTGCTCGCCAACACGATCGCCACCGGCGCCGGCCTGGTCGCGCTGATCCTGATGTTCGGCGCAGTGTCGGGTGCTCATTTCAACCCGGTGGTGAGCTTGTCCGAAGCCTGGCAAGGCAAGCTGGCAAGACGCGACGTGCCGCCCTACATCGCCGCCCAGCTCGTGGGCGCGTTTGCCGGCGTGGCGGCGGCGCACGGCATGTTCGGCGAGGCGCTGTTCTTCGCCTCGCAGCATGTACGCACCGGCCCGGCGCAGTGGTGGAGCGAGTTCGTCGCCACGTTTGGCCTGATCGGCGTGATCATTGCCTGTTCGCGCAGCCGGCCCACGGTCACGCCGTTCGCGGTCGCTGCCTACATTACCGCGGCCTACTGGTTTACCGCCTCGACGTCCTTCGCCAACCCGGCCGTGACGCTGGCGCGCAGCGCGTCCGACACCTTCGCCGGCATCCGTCCGCTCGACGCGCCCGGATTCATCCTGGCCCAGTGCCTGGGCGCGGCGGTGTCGACCGCCATCTTCAGCTGGCTGTACGCCGCCCCCACCCACGTTTCGAAGGAAATCGATGAGCATGCCGAACCTGCCCAACATCCGTGCCGAGCTGTTCGATAAGCCGGACCTGGCCAAGCTCGCCCAGGCCGGTGAGCTGGACCATCCGCCGCGCATCCTGATGCTGTATGGCTCCCTGCGCGAACGGTCCTTCAGCCGCTTTCTGACCTTCGAAGCGGCGCGCATCCTGGAGCAGTTCGGCGCCGAGGTCAGGATCTTCGACGCCATGGAACTGCCGATGGTGGGCAGCGTTCCCGAGGACCATCCCAAGGTGGCCGAGCTGCGCGCGCTGTGCCTGTGGTCGGAAGGGCAGGTGTGGTGCAGCCCCGAGCGTCACGGCGCCATCACGGCGGTGATGAAGAACCAGATCGACTGGATTCCGCTGGAGCAGGGCGGTATTCGCCCGAGCCAGGGACGGACCCTGGCGGTGATGCAGGTCTGCGGCGGATCGCAATCGTTCAACGTGGTCAACACCCTGCGCCTGCTGGGCCGCTGGATGCGCATGGTCACCATTCCCAACCAGTCCTCGGTACCGATGGCCTACAAGGAATTCGACGACGCCGGGCGCATGCGGCCTTCGGCCTATTACGACCGGGTGGTCGATGTGATGGAAGAATTGTTCAAGTTCACCTTGCTGCTGCGCGGACGCAGCGATTACCTGACCGACCGCTACAGCGAACGCAACGAGCGCCACTTGAAGGCGGTCGACCGCCAGCTCAAGCAGCTCTGAGGGGCTTCGCGTCAGCTCATCCGCGCAATTGCCGTATATTGTTGCGCATGACAACTATCGTCGAAGCCGCTCAAGCGGTGCGTGAATTCGCCCGGCTCTACGTGCGCGAACAGCGCCAGCAGGCGCGCCGCGGCGATGGCGCCTCGACGGTGCAATGCCATGTGCTGACCGAGCTGCTGCGGCAACCCGGGTGACACAGCAGGCCCTGGTCGAGCGCATCGGGCTCGACCAGGGCTGGATCAGCCGCGCCGTCTACGCCCTTGCCTGTACCGCAGCCTGATTGCCGCGCTGCGGGAACGCGGCCTGCAGATAGTGATCGGCGGGACCGCCCAGCCGAATGAGGCCAGCGTCGCCCAGCACGAACGGCTTGGGTTCGAAAAGGTCGCGCACTTCCGGCGCGTCGGCCGCAAGTTCGAGCAGTGGATCGATGTGGGTTACTGGGAATTGCAGCTGGCCTGACTGTGTCGGCCAAGCGGGAGCGGCCTTGGCCCCACTGCTGCCACCGTGCGGGAGCCGCTGAGGCGCCAACGGCCTCAACGCGCCTGGGCCATGGCCACCAGCTTGGCGACCGTGTTCATATTGCGCGCCGTCCCCTTGGGCGCGGCTGGAATGACCAGCTTCGAGCCGGCCATGCCGGCGCCGTAGGCCACGTAAATTTCGCGCACGCCCAGCGCCAGTTGCTCGTCGGCCTGGCCGCGCAGCGTGTCGAGGGCATCGGCGGGCGGTGGCCGGTCGAGGAAGATGGCGACGGTGCGGTTGGGCTCGCTATCAGGGAAAGGATTGGCGGCGAGCACGGCGGCCAGTTCGGCCGTACTGCGCAGGGCTACCGTGACGGGCTTGCCGGCGTAGGCGAGCAAGGCGTCTTCCAGCGCCTGCCTGGCCTGGGCCGCGGACTGGGCACTGTCGAAGACCACATTGCCGCTGGCGATATAGGTTTGCACGGCGCTGAAACCGGCTTCCTCGCACAGTCGCTTCAGGTCGCTCATCGGCAGTTTGCCGGTGCCGCCGACATTCACGGCGCGCAGCAAGGCGATATAAGTGGGCATGGTGTCGATTCCGGATCAAAAGGCGTCAGTGTAACCGGACTGCCCGACGGCGCCGGGCGGCACCCTGCACGTGCGATCCGCGCGAATTTGATGTGGATCATGGATTTTGGCCGTTTGGATGGGCATCATCAAACATGGCAGGTCGGCAGCGGCGGACCGCAACAAGAGGTGGAGAAAGTCATGAAGACGACAGCGTGGGACCCCTGCATGACACTGGGCATCGGTTTGTTCGACGAGGCGCACGCGGCGATGGCCAATCAAATCGACGACATCTTGCAGGGGCCGGATGAAGCGTTCGCGCGGCAGCTGGACGCGCTGGTCGAAAGCCTGGAAGACGACTTCCGGCTCGAGGAGTCGCTCATGGAATGCATCGACTATCCGGGCACGCGCAGCCACCGTGAGGAACATGCGCGCGTGCTGGCCACCTTGCACCGCCTGTCGCCGCAGGACGCGGCGCAGGGCCGCAGGGTGGTGGCGCTGATCTTGCCCTGGTTCCAGATGCACCTGGCCACGGCCGACACAGCGCTGGTCACCGCGCTGCAGCTGGCCGGCCAGGCTGGTGTGCCGGAAAGGCAGGCCCCGGCCGCGTGAGTGATTGAGCTGTGCACTGCTTGAGAAGTTGCGCTGTTTTGATACATATCAAGTTAAGTTCGATAACGACGGGCGTACATTGGTTCCTGTCCAACACCATTCTGACGGGGACCAAAAAATGTACAAGACAATCTTGATTCATGTCGATGAATCGCCACGATCCTTCCAACGTGTCGAAGTCGCCGCCCGCCTGGCGGACCAGTATCGGGCGCACCTCATCGGCGCGGCCATGACCGGTCTGTCGCCCTATATCTTCCCGGTGGGCGCCTTCGATCCCACCGTGCCGCCCATCGTGTTTCCGGTCGATGAATTGCGCGCCCAGGCCAGCAGCGCGCTGGACGCCTTCGAGGCGGCCGTGCAGCGGGCCGGGGCCAGCGCCTACGAACGGCGCCTCATCGACGACGAGGCCGGTATCGCCATGAGCCTGCTGGCGCGCTACAGCGACCTGGTCATCATCAGCCAGATCGTACCCACCGAGTTCCAGCCGCGCCTGCGCTCCGACTTTCCCGAATACGTCGTGCTCAACAGCGCGCGGCCCGTGCTGGTGCTGCCCGCCTCCGGCGCGCGCAGCGACATCGGGCGGCGCATCACCGTGGCCTGGAACGGCAGCGCCGAGGCGGTGCGCGCCATCACCAGCGCCATTGCCATCATGCAGCGCGCCGAGCAGGTCGACCTGGTGGTGTTCGACGCCGACCTGGACGGCGACGTGCACGGCGAGGAACCGGGCGCCGACATTGCCCTGTTCCTGGCGCGCCATGGCATCAAGGTCGAGGTCACTTCCGCGCAGTCCGCCGGCGATGAGGGCGAGGCGCTGCTCACCTTCGCCACCGACAAGGGGGCCGACTTGATCGTCATGGGCGCCTACGGTCATTCGCGCTTCCGCGAATTTCTGCTCGGCGGCATGTCGCGCACTGCGCTGGCGTCCTCGCCGATCGCGCTGTGGATGAGCCATTGACCCGCTTGCGAACCTGAACGCGGGCGGCGCATTCCGGAGCAGCCAGGCGGGTCATCGCGGCCCGGCGAAGCCCAAGCCGTTCATGCCGCGGCGCCGCATCCTTACACCCCCGCCGGCCATTGGTACTTCGGCACGACCGACAGCGGCATCCCGGTGACGATCAATACTTCGCGGTGCGGCAACAGATCGATCAGGGAAGGATCGCCGTCGTAGCGGGTGACGGTTCCGTTCTCGATGATATAGAAGCGCACCGGGCCGGCCAGGCCCGCCACGCTATCGCGCGACAGCGTTTGCTTCCACAGGGAGAACCACTGTCCGAGCTTGAATTGCTTCGGCACGTCGGCTTCGATATGGATGATGCCGGTGACGTCGTGCACATGCATTTCATAGGCGTGGTAGCAGCCCGCATGGACACGGCCGATCCCGTCCGGGAAGCCGAGCCGCTTGCCGTTGCTGTAGATGGAAATGAGGGCGTGCTTGTGATAGTTTCCGTTCACCAGGCAATTGACGCCATCGACCGGCTTTCCGGTGCCATACCATACCGGCCAATACGGCAGTGCCTTGATGGTGGAGGTCACGAGCGGCGAATAGGTCGATGCCAGGTGGATCGTTTCGGTGAAGATCGTCGCCAAGGTTTCTGTCTGGGGCGCATCGACAGGCGGCAGGGGCGCGGTGTCGGGCGGCAGCCCGCTCGACGGCGGGACATGGGTCTCGTCGGGCAAGGCAGTCGGTGCGCTGGCGGCGATAATGGCTGCGCTGTCCGGCGCCGGGACTGACGCGGACTGGTCGCTGCCGCCTCCGCAGCCGCTGAACATCAGCAATGGAAGGATTACGGCTGCAGCGACGCAAGCCCGCATTGAGGTGTGGAATGACATGGTGAGTCTCCAGATGAGTGATGCTGAAAGGTGAACGGCATTTCCTGCGACGGCAGGCAGGCCGCAACCGGTGTCGCTGGACGACACCCCAAGGAAAGCTGCGGCCCTTTCCTATGCTTGTGCAAGGAACCGCCCGGCCCTTGCGCTGAGCGAATGGGAAGCGGCGAGCGATGCGTCGCCTTCAACCTGGATCAATGCATCGTGCGAGCGAATTTTCGGCTGGAAAAGCCTGGCACATCGCGGTCGTCGACATCCATCTGCCGCAAGGGTGTTCGGCACGCGCACGAACATGAACACTTGCCGATGTACCACGTGCACGTGCACTCCCACGACGAACACCACCAGCACGAGCATGACGCGGCATGGGATGGCAGCTCGCCGCACGGGCAACGGCACCCGCCGCTGCGGCACAGTCATCCGCACTATCCGGATATCCATCATCGACACGAACATCGGATATGTAGGGATCGCAATAAAACTTGTTGTAATCGCGACTTGGCATTAAGCTAAGCGCATGACGACATCCCCTCCGGCCTGGCTGGCATTGATTGTCAGTCTGCCAACCAATAGTGCGACGGCCCGCATGCGCATCTGGCGCGCGCTCAAGACCCTGGGCTGCAGCGCCTTGCGCGACGGCGCCTATCTCCTGCCCGACCAGGGAACCCTGCGCCGACAACTGGACGAGCTGGCGGGCGAAACCGTTCGCGAGGGCGGTAGCGCATGGCTGCTCACCGTGCAAGCCGACTCGGAAGGGCAGGGCGATACGTACCAGGCGCTGTTTTCCCGCAGCGAGGACTACGCCGGTTTTTCCATCGCGCTGCTGGCGGCCCGGCAGGCACTGTCGAGCGCCACACCTTCCGACCTCAATCGCACCTTGCGCAAGCTGCGGCGCGACTACGAGGCCATCCGCGCCATCGATTATTTCCCCAACGAGGCGAGCGCCAGCGCCCGGGCGGCCTGGCTGGATTTCGTCAGCGCGGCGGACAGCATGCTGTCGCCGGGCGAGCCGCACGCGGCGTCCGGCGCCATCGCGCTTTTGGAGCGCGCGCGCTACCAGGCACGCACCTGGGCCACCCGGCGCCACCTCTGGGTGGACCGGGCCGCCAGCGCCTGGCTGATCAAGCGCTTCATCGATCCGCACGCCAGCTTTCTCTGGCTCGACAGCCCGGCGGATTGCCCGGCCGAAGCGCTCGGCTTCGACTTCGACCAGGCCACGTTTACCCACGTCGGCGACCGCGTTACCTTCGAGGTGCTGCGGGCCAGCTTCTGGCTCGACCACGACAAAGGCCTGATGGGGCTGGGCGCCATGGTCCACGCGCTCGATGTGGGCGGGGCCTTCGTGCCGGAGGCGGCCGGATTCGAGGCCATGCTGGGCGGGGTACGCCAGCGCGCGCCGGACGACGACCATCTCATGGTGGACATCGGCAGGGTGCTCGATGCGCTCTACCTCCATTTTTCCGGCGACTCAGCCACAACACCTGAAACAGAAAAGGACATGAAATGACCGAGCAAGCATCGGCTCCCGCCAGGGCCGCCTACACCATGTGGCAAATGGTGCTCTACATGCTGCGGCTGGGCAGTCTCGGCTTCGGCGGGCCGGTCGCGCTGGTGGGCTATATGCATCGAGACCTGGTCGAGGACCGCCAATGGATCAGCGAGGCCGACTACAAGGAGGGTCTGGCGTTGGCGCAGATTGCGCCGGGGCCGCTGGCGGCGCAGCTCGGCATCTACATGGGCTACGTGCATTACCGCATCCTCGGGGCGACGCTGGCCGGCCTGGCCTTCGTGCTGCCATCCTTCCTGATGGTGGTAACGCTGGGCTGGGCCTACGTGCGCTATGGCGGTATCTCCTGGATGCAAGCCGTGTTCTATGGCGTTGGCGCGGCGGTGATCGCCATCATCGCCATCAGCGCGCGCAAGCTCACCGTCAAAAGCGTAGGCAAGGACAAGCTGCTGTGGGCCATCTATCTGCTGCTGGCCGTGGTGACGGTCGTGACCGAGTCGGAAGTGGCGTGGCTGTTTATCGCCGCCGGCGTGCTGGTGTGGCTGCTGCGCGCGCCGCCCAAATGGATGGGGAAGGGCAGCATGCCGGCGATGGCGCTGTCACCCGCGATGCCCGCGCTAGCCGGCGGCATCGATCCGTCGCTGCTGACGCAGCTCGCGATCTTCTTCGCCAAGGCCGGCGCCTTCGTGTTCGGCTCGGGCCTGGCGATCGTGCCCTTCCTCTACGGCGGTGTGGTGACCGAGCACCACTGGCTCAACGACAAGCAGTTCGTCGACGCCGTCGCGGTGGCAATGATCACGCCGGGGCCGGTGGTGATCACGGTCGCCTTCATCGGCTATCTGGTTGCCGGCCTGCCCGGTGCCTCGGTGGCGGCGCTGGCAACCTTCATCCCGTGCTACCTGCTCACCGTTCTGCCTGCGCCATATTTCAAAAAATACGGCAAGCTGCCCGGGATGCTGGCCTTCGTGGATGGGATCACGGCGGCGGCGGTGGGGGCGATCGCCGGCTCGGTCATCGTGATCGCGCGGCGCTCCATTGTGGATCTGCCAACACTGGCGATCGCATTGGCGGCGGTAGTCTTACTGTTGAAGTTCAAGAAACTGCAGGAGCCGCTCGTCATCGCGGCGGCCGCGGCGGCCGGCCTGGTGATCTATCCGCTGCTGCATCATTAAGTTGCGTGGCCGATCCTGCCAGGCCGGGAGGTGCCGCGACGCAATTGCTGGGTCAGTAGAATGCGCACCATCACTTCGGTCGGAAACGGCGGACGGCCTCCGCGTTCGCGCCCCGGTCGCGGTGCCGCTTGATCGAAGGCGGCGGCAAGCGCGGTGAAGTCGACATGCCGCTCCATGACTTGCAGCGCATCGCCGAGCGTGGACAGCCTGGCTTCGCGCTCCTGGGCAGCGAGTAGATTGGGGCTCATCATGGCTGAGTCATCAAGATTGGTGCGCCGACATGGTGCCATGGTTGAGGAGGTTTTTCGACGTGCCCCTATGAATAGGTCCTGGCACATCTTTATGCAAATCCGTGGGACAAGTTTCTGGAGACAGACGTCAACGGATGAACGTCCATTGAAGTAAATCTGCCGCGTTGCCTCCCAACCCGCTCCCTCGAAGAATCCCCTAATATCGCTTCCAACGCGGCAGTTTTACTTCACAATTTGCTGAAGTGATTTTGCCCCTCCCTGAAACATTGAAATAACTCTGCCGCTCGCCGTAGCCGAACTGAGATCGTCGACTCGATCCCGTGGTACCTGATGGCATGGCAAAGTTTCCAAGCTCAGGTACCGACACATCATCAGCGGTTGGATACACTACGAACTTCTCCAACAATAAGGATAGGCGATGAGCTCGATGCAGCCTCACAAGCCGCAACAGAATTGCTCGACTTCCGAGCCAGCGATCATGCGCTGGCGTCGATCGCGAACTGCGCGCTTGATACCCCCGGACAGGATGGTCGATGAACAGTACGTCAAGCGGCGGCGTCAGCGCGAACGCGAACAGGCCGAGTAATTTCTAAGTCGCCGGTCAGTCGCCAGCAATGGGTGAACACTCACACGGGCACAAACCCGTGAGCAACAATTTCATCTTGACATTACAAAGTTCTGGACTAACTTTCATTGCTACGATTGTGACAATAAAAGGTGGCCGGCATGCCCATCCGATTCGATCACCCAGTCGAAACACGCCGGCCCGGCAAGGCCCAGCGATTTGACGTGTTCGGTCCCAAGATCGAGCGCTCGCTGACCTTGTTTCATCGCCATTCGATTGATGCCTGGATCGATCTGGAGCGTGCGCCGGAAGTCACCTGGTATTGCGAAAGGCCGCTGCAGATCGACGATACTCCGTTCAAACGCCTCGTCGATTTCTACGCAATTCGCAGCGAAAAAGAAGAGCTCTGGTTCATCCTGACCAAGACCGAGGAGCCCGAATGCTTCGCCGAGAAAAGCCTTGGTCCGGGGTTTTTAGAGTGGTGCAGGCAAAGCAAGATCGACATCCGGATCGTGCGTCCCAGTAAGACGCCTGGCGTCACCTGTCTCGCGGAGAACTGGGCACACATCCTGCGCGAGCTGTCGGCATTTGGCAGATATGTACCAGCCCAGTTGACCGAATCGATCCGGCTCGAAATCAAGGAACCTCAGACGCTCGCAGATCTTGAGTCGCTGTTTCCCACGGTTGATCCTATCCTGCTGAAAGTCGCCTCATTCAGCCTAGTGCATAGGGGATTTGCTACCTGCCTGGGCCTGGAATCCCAGCCATTTTCGGCTGCATTGCCTTTTGCAACCGTATGAGAGAGGACACACTGTTTGGTATGCCCAAAGGGGACAGGGCATCGATTCCCGATGAGTTTCGCCGGATCGAGGCCTGGCCGACTGTCGACGATTCGGCGCTGCCCCCCGCGCGGCAAAAAACTTATGCCCGGCGCGTGAAGGCGATCACGCTCTATCTAACAGCGCCGGAGCAGTCTGTGGCGGCGATTAGCGCGGAAATGGGTATTCCGGACGAACGTGACCAGTGATTCCGGCATCGTGACCAGTCATTCCATTTGAACGTGACCGCCCATTCCGGGCGAACGTGACCGATTTCGAGCATTGTCCGGAATCAGCGGTCACGATACCGGAATCGCTGGTCACGATGCCGGAATGGCGTCGTATAGCGCAGTAATGGTGTTACGCATTTTGCAACCGAACGGGTACGCTCCCAGCTTTTTTGACTGGAAACAGTGTGCCCGCACCAAGGATCAATATGCGTAAGATTAAGGACGTATTACGGCTCAAGCTTGATGCCAAACTCTCGCACCAGCAGATCGCCGATTCCCTGGGGCTGTCGAAGGGTGTAGTCACGAAGTACGCAGGCCTGGCGGCCGCCGCAGGCTTGGACTGGCCCGCAGTGCAAGGCATGGACGAGGCGGCGCTGGAGCGGCGCCTGTTGGTTGGCTCCCAGAAGATGCGGGACTACGTGCGGCCGGACTACGGCCGCGTGCACCAGGAACTGCGTCGCAAGGGCATGACTTTGATGCTGCTGTGGGAGGAGCACCGCGCCGATTATGCGGACGGCCAGACCTACGCTTACTCGCAGTATTGCGAAAACTACCGTCGCTTCGCGAAACAACTCAAGCGCTCGATGCGCCAGATCCACCGCGCCGGCGAGAAGCTGTTCATCGACTACGCCGGCCCCACCATCGCGCTCACCGACGGCGGGCGCGCCCACATCTTCGTGGCCTCGATGGGAGCGTCCAGCTACACCTACGCCTGCGCCACGCCGAGCGAGAAAATGGAGGACTGGCTAGCGTCGACGGCACGCGCGCTGAGCTTCTACGGGGGCGTGACCCAGCTCATCGTTCCCGACAACCCGAAGGCGATGATCTCCGACGCAAACCGCTACGAGCCACGCGGCAACGACACCGTGCTCGACTTCGCACGGCACTACGGCACCTCGATCCTGCCGGCGCGGCCGTACCATCCGCAGGACAAGGCAAAGGCAGAATCGGCGGTGCAAATCGTCGAACGCTGGATCATGGCGCGCCTGCGTCACCAGCAGTTCGGCAGCGTGCACGAGGTCAATCAGGCTATGGCGCCGTTGCTCACGCGGCTCAACGAGAAGCCGTTCCAGAAACTGCCCGGCAGCCGCGCCAGCACCTTCGCCGAGATCGACGCGCCGGCCCTGCTGCCACTGCCGTTGCAGCGCTATGAGATGGCCCGTTTCAAGACCGTCAAGGTCCACATCGACTACCACGTCGAGGTGGAGCATCACCGCTACAGCGTGCCCCAGACATTGGTCGGCCAAGTACTGGAGGCGCGCATCACGACGGCGGTGATCGAACTGCTGCATCGCGGTCAGCGCGTCGCCAGCCACGCCCGAAACGGTCGCGTGGGCGGCTTCACAACCACGCCCGCGCACATGCCGGCCGCGCATCGCGCGCACATGGAGTGGACGCCGCAACGGCTGATCCACTGGGGAGAGAGCATCGGGCCCGCGACCGCCGAGGCGGTGACACGGCTGATGGCAGAGAACCGGCATCCGGAGCACGGTTACCGCGCCTGCCTTGGCCTGCTGTCGCTGGCCAAGCGCTATGGCAAGGTGCGCCTCGAAGCGGCGTGCATGCTGGCCCTGCAGATCGGCGCCTGCCAGTACCGCCACGTGAACGACATCCTGAAGAACAACCGCGACCAGAGCGCCCCCGTGGTCGCCGATGAATGGGTCAGCCCCGAGCACGCCCACCTGCGCGGTCCCGGCTACTACCAATAAGGAATTTGACGATGATGATGCACACCACCCTGGCGCAACTGCGCACTCTGAAGCTGGACGGCCTGGCTGCGGGCCTTGAGGAACAACTGGTCCAACCTGGCATGACGGCATTGAGCTTCGAAGAGCGCGTGGCGCTGTTGGTCGACCGCGAGGTCCACGCTCGCAATGACCGCAAGCTGGTGCGACTGCTCAAGAACGCGCACCTCAAATACGGGCAAGCGGCGATCGAGGACATCGACGCGCGCGCCGGTCGCGGCATCGACCGGCGCGAAGTGATGAGCCTGGCCTTGGGCGACTGGGTCAGTGCCGGCCACAGCGTCCTGGTCACCGGCCCCACCGGCGCGGGCAAGTCGTGGCTGGCCTGCGCACTGGCGCAGTACGCCTGCCGGCGTGGATACTCGGCGGTCTATCAGCGTGTACCCCGCTTGCAGGAAGAACTGCGCATCCGGCACGGTAGCGGCGCCTTCGGAAAATGGCTGCTCCAATTGGCCAAGACAGACGTGCTGGTCCTGGACGACTGGGGCATGGGCTCCATCGACGGCATGACGCGCTCGGACCTGCTTGAGATCATCGACGACCGCGCTGGCAACAAGGCCACCATTATCACAAGCCAATTGCCAGTCGAGCACTGGCATGCCTGGATCGGTGACGCCACCATCGCCGACGCCATTCTGGACCGCGTCATGCAGCGCAATCACCGCTTCACGCTGACCGGCGATTCGCTGCGCACCCAACGACCGAAAACCACCAAAACGGAGAAAAACATCGACCCATCGTGACCGCAGGGATTAGAATTTGACCGCGTAACGCCATCTCATGCGCAGCGGTCACGTTCCCCGGAATGACCGGTCACGTTCGCCGGAATACGCAGGAAACCCGCGTCGACCGAAAAACGCTGACGCGGCTCGTCGGCCGTTGCACAACACTCCATACGGACGGCAGGATCTACGGGTTCAGGGGGGCCGTCCCCCACTTGCCAATCAAGGAATACGAACGATTCGCCCAGGTGAGCATCAACGGAAGGGGCAAGGCGGGTGCATTCAAACAGCTGCGGGAGCGCTATCCCATGATCGAGGCCGGCCTGAAGAGGTCATTCTTGGAGCGTATTCGGCCGATCGATACTGAACGGGAAGTGCGAAAGTCCATGCGTTCCATCCACAGGGCGTTTCTGAAGCATTGCCGCGAAAATGGCATCAAGGTGGATGAATATCCCTTTACTGAGAGCCGCCTGGCCATTCGCTCCATCTACGCGTACTTCGATTCCCTTGCAAAGGAGTCTTTCGAAATGGCAGTCAAACATGCCGGAGGCCTGCGCGCGCGCGCAAAGCCAAACGATGAGCCGCACGCGCCGGCCGCAACGCGCGCCTTCGAGGTCGTCGAATTCGACGGCCACAAGATCGATTTGCGACTGACGGTGAAACTGCGCGACCCGTCGGGCGTCGAGCAGCTCGTTGAAATGCACCGCATCTGGATCCTGGTCCTGCTCGACGTCGCGACCCGCTGCGTCATCGGCTACCATCTCGCGCTCAGCCGCGAGTATTCCAAGCACGATGTCGCGTGCGCCCTGCAGGCCGCACTGCGACCGTTCACGCCGCGGCATTACGGCATACCCACATTGGCCATCCAGGAGGGCGGCGGATTTCCCTCGGCTGTAGTGCAAGGGACCGAGTACGCATGCTGGGACTGGTTCAAGTGCGACAACGCCAAATCGCACCTTGCCGCCGACACGCTCGCACGGCTCACGCAAACGATCGGGTGCTGGCCCAACTTCGGACCGCCCGGCGAGCCGAACGACCGACCCCACATCGAACGCTTCTTTCACCTCGTGGCGAAGCACTTTGCGCACACCCTGCCAGGCAACCTCGGGAGCAACCCGCAGGCAATCGAACGTGCCCTCAGCGACCCGCAGGACAAGACGCGTCTCCTCGTCACCCTTGATGAACTCGAAGACATGATCGAAGTGTTGATCGCTGATTACAACGGTGAACCGCACAAGAGCCTGCACGGCAGGACGCCGCTGGAAGCAATGGCATATTCCGTCGCGCACCATGCCGGCCAGATCCGGGTGATGCCGCAGGTCGCCCGGGCCAACCTTTGCCTGCTCCAGCAGGCGAAGGTGGTGACGGTGAAAGGTACGGCGAAAACTGGATTGAGGCCGCACATAAATTTCTGCAGTGTCCGCTATACAAGCGCTATCCTCGCCAGCAGCCCGGCCCTGATCGGGAAGAAACTGCGGATGTACTACGACCCGCGCGACATCCGCACCGTCAAGGTTTTTTTCGAAGACGGCACGGAATTGGGCGTTCTGACCGCTGCGCGGCCGTGGGGTATTCCGCCGCATTCCCTCAAGGTACGGCAAGAGATCCTCCGCCTTATTGAGGAGCGCAAGCTGGAATTACGCGAGGGCGAGACGCCGGTGGAGGCGTGGGTGCGGCATCGCATGGGGCAGAAGAATCGCAAACACGTCGCCGGCCAGCTCGCCATGCAACAACGGCTCGAGGACAACGACGCGAAGGCCGCGGCCGTTGCCGCCACCGGGGCGCGCGACGAGCCCGAGCCGGCGGAAGAACCCTTTATCGCGCTGCGTCCCGGCTCACCGGTCAAGCCTGGCGATGCTGGCCCAATCGCCCAGCTGCCACCCGAGGAGCGCAGCACATTGCCCCCTGCGAAAGTTGTGCCGATCAACCTCACCCGTCGCAAGACGTTCACGTTCTAGGGAGGGCAGCCATGGCGATGACCTTTCAGCGTCCGATCAATGTCGAAGAGCATCCCATCATCCGGAAGCGCTATCTGGTGCCTACCCCGACGATCGACGAAGTCACTGGAAGAATCGTCAAGCAGATCCGCCTTCGCAGTCCGGGCGCGATTCTGTATGGCTATCCGCGCTTTGGCAAAACGTCGGCGATCAAGTACGTAATTCGTTACCTGAACGAGGTATTCCCCGGCGCTATCTGTATCAACTTTCGCTGCCAAACGCACAAGTCCGGTTCCGAGGATGCCTTTCTGTGCGCGTTGCTGGGCGCCGTTGGCCACAACGAACCGCAGGCCGGCAGAATCTCCCGAAAGCGAATCCGCCTGATCGAATTCATCAAGCAGGTCGCAGACCGGGCAGGCAAGGACTGGATCGTTTTTTTCGCGGATGAGGCCCAGAAGCTACAGGTCATCGAATATGAATGGCTGCGTGACGTGCACGACCAGCTGGAGCAAATAGGCATACGGATGATCACCATCCTGGTGGGCCAGCCGCAGATTCTCGACCAGAAATCCGCCCTACGGCAATCTCGCGACACCCAGATCGTGCTGCGCTTCATGGTGACGGAAATGCGTTTCGGCGGGCTGCGCTCGGCGCAGGACGTTGCGACGTGCCTGCTCGCTTACGACCAATCCTGCTACCCGACCGATAGCGCATGGACGTTTACTCGTTTTTTCTATCCGCGCGCCTTTTCCGCCAACTTGCGGCTGGCCGACCAAGGCAATGCACTCTGGCAAGCTTTCGAACGCGCTCACAACGCGGCCGGGCTTCCTGCCCCCATCGAAATCCCGATGGCGTATTTCGCCAGGGCCGTTGAGTTCGCGCTCTCCGAGCACTACGAGCATGACAGTGAGGAATTCGATTTTTCGCCGGCAATCTGGGACCAGGCCGTGCTCGAGTCAACTTATGTGCTCGCCTGTGAAGAGATCAGGCTGGGACTTCCGTTGCCGCAGTGGACTTAGCCGTGAAGATCTTCGAAGACACTTTGGCGCTCAAGCAGCCGCAATGGTGCTGGCGAACTGAATGGTTGACCGGACACGATTCCGCTTTCGGACTACTCATGAAGTTTGCGATGCTCAACGCCTTGAGCGCGCGAGACATTGCGGCACAATTTATCAGCCGGACCTGCGGGGGCCGCAAGACGCTGATGCAGAAGTTGAACGTCGATCTGCGCGATCAACGCTTTTTCGATCTACAGGCAATCGCAAGCGCGCTTCAAACCGATGTGGCTACGGTGGTCGGTGCATTCCTAAACGCTGACTCAACGCACACTGACTCTGGCACTACAACGCTCAAATGGTGCGAACTGTGTATGGCATGGGGACTGCATGTTCCGGTGACGCAAATGCACATGGTGACCCAATGCCCGATCCACAACCGGCCGCTCCTGACCAGATGTACATTTTGTGACGGGACGATCCCTTTCACGCTGAATACGCGCACCTTCGACAATCCATTCCGGTGCCCCAACTGTCAGCTCGATCTCGCGACCAGGCTGCGCAACGCCCGCTCCTGGATTCCAGGCGTGCGCGACGACCAGGCCGCGCGGATCCGCATGATGCGCAGGTATGTGGCCGGCTATGCCACTTTGACGAAAGGTTCCCAGCCCGTCCCTACGATTACCGGGCATTGCACCAGCCTGCGCACGCTCCCCACTGAACAGCAACAGTCTGCCGAATACCTCGATTTCATCGGGCAAGTCGTGGCCGAGGTTTCGTGTGAGCAAGGACAATCCAGCCTGCCGTTGGCGGGGATTTCCAAGGCGCGCTGCGGCTGCCGCGGCAGTGAAGAGAGCCTGCACGAACATTTTTACCCAGGCGTGTTACCAACAAGATTCCTGGCCGCAGACGAGATGAGTCTTGCGACGACGGTCTATCGGGCTATCCGGCGCAGAATATGGCGCAAGCTGGGCGCGCACCGTTCCTGTGTCAGCGCTGCGTGCCAGCATATCTGGTGGGACATGCGCGGCGCCAAGTCGGCTAGTTTTTGCGACAAGGCTGCGGCGTACATCCGGTGGCGCATGCTTTGGGAGGGGCGCGGCACGCCACGGTATCTGGATACGCAAAAGAATGGGCTGTACTACGGCATCCTGGGATGGCTGCAGGCACGTCCCGCGCCGTATCCCGAGGACTGGTCCGTTGAGCGCAAGGAGTGGATGCTCGCGCACATTTTTGCGAGCGTTTGCTTGGCCAGCTACGATGCGTTGAGCAAGGAGTCAAGCAATGCCGGTAGTGCCGACATGAGCTGGGACACCAATCCAACGGCGCCAGACGCCGTAACGCACTGGGTGCTTGCCAATGCCGATTCGAGAGATGGGGATCCGACGATTTTCACGCCCGCCACGGATTTGCTAGGTCAAATGTGCCGCGCGCCAGTCGTCGGTGGCCACCGTTCGTGGCATCAAAGCAAGCTCCAACAAATTCAGCGCTGACGACCTGGGAAACAAGCTTGGGACCGCTGGGCTCGCCATGACGGTTCGATGACGCACTGACATAGCTCCAACGCCCCTCTAGACTGGGTTGCATTGTGGAATCCAAGCAACGTCGCTTGTTCCAACTTCGTCTAGGCTTCAAAAAAATGGAAAATCAAAAAACCCTCAGTCGGCGGCCCGCACCAGGCTCGCACGCGAATCCGGCACATGACGACGATGCGGCAAACCATGGCGCCGGCCATGATGAGAGCGGTCATGCACATGGAGGCGTCTTCGGAGCGAAGACCGAGCTGGTTTTCGTGGCGCTCGCTGGCCTCTTCCTGCTGGGCGGCTGGATTGTCGCGCGCAGCGGGCAGGCCGGCGGCTGGTTGCCGATCACGTTGTTCGTTATCTCCTACTTCTTCGGGGGCTATTTCACCCTGAAGGAAGCCGTCGGTAACCTGCTTGCGCGCCGGTTCGAAATCGACACGCTGATGCTGGTCGCGGCGATCGGCGCCGCCGCATTGGGCGAATGGGCGGAAGGGGCCTTGCTGCTCTTCCTGTTCAGCCTTGGTCACTCCCTGGAGCACTATGCGATGGGCAGGGCGCGCCGCGCGATCGAGGCGCTGGCCGAGCTCGCGCCCGAAACGGCAAACGTCAGGCGCGACGGCGCCGTCGTCGAAGTCCCTGTGGCCGAACTGCAGGTGGGTGATGTCATCGTGGTGCGTCCGAACGAACGCCTGCCGGCCGATGGAATCGTCACCGTCGGCACCACCAGCGTCAATCAGGCACCGGTGACAGGGGAGAGCGTACCGGTGGAGAAACAGCCCGCTCAGGATCCCTCGGCCGCAATCGCCACGTTCGACCGTGCCAAAGCCGAACATCGCGTGTTCGCCGGCACAATCAATGGCGCGGGTGCGATCGACGTCATGGTTGCCAGGAAGGCCGACCAGTCGACCATGGCGCGCGTCGTCAAAATGGTGGCCGAAGCAGAAGCCCAGCGTTCGCCGACCCAGCAATGGACCGACCGGTTCGAGCGGATTTTTGTTCCCGCCGTTTTAATCCTGGTCGGCCTGTTGATGCTCGCGTGCCTCGTCATCGATGAGCCATTTTCCGTGAGCTTCTACCGCGCCATGGCGGTCTTGGTCGCGGCCAGCCCGTGTGCATTGGCGATCTCCGTGCCGAGCGCAGTACTGAGCGGTGTGGCGCGTGCCGCGCGCGGCGGAGTTATGGTCAAGGGCGGCGGACCGCTGGAAAACCTGGGCTCGCTTACTTCGATCGCGTTCGACAAGACCGGCACGCTCACAGAGGGCAAGCCGAAGCTGACGGACGTCATGCCCATAGATGGCGTGACGCCGGAAGAACTGCTGTCTGTCGCGCTCGCCGTCGAGCAGAGCAGCGATCACCCGCTGGCGTCGGCCGTGGTGGCCGGAGCAAAGGAGCGGCTGAGACCAGCTGCAGTGATGTTGGCCGCCACGGAAGTGACGAGCATCACCGGGAAGGGAATCCAGGCGATCGTGGGCGGGGAACGGGTTGTCATCGGCAAGCCAAGTCTGTTTTCCGAGCAGCCGGGATCGACTGTTCCCGCGGATGTCGCCGCATCGAATGCCGGCCTGGTAGCAACTGGACGGACCACCATGATGATCCAGAAAGGATCGCGCTTTCTGGGTGTTATCGGCGTCATGGACACGCCACGGCCCGTAGCGTGCAAGGTCATGGACGAATTGCGTGCCCTGGGGATCGAGCGGCTCATCATGATCTCCGGCGACAACCAGCAAGTGGCCGACGCCGTCGCCAAGGCGGTCGGGCTGACTGAGGCGCGCGGCAACTTGATGCCCGAGCAAAAAGTTGAGGCTATCAAGGCCTTGCGGGACAAGCACGGAAAGGTGGCGATGGTCGGCGACGGCGTCAACGACGCCCCGGCCATGGCCAACGCGACGGTCGGTATCGCGATGGGCGCCGCGGGGTCGGACGTAGCGCTGGAGACCGCTGATGTGGCGCTCATGTCCGACGACCTGGCGCATCTGCCGTTCGCGGTCGGGCTGTCGCGTCGTACCAGCCGCATTATCAAGCAGAACCTGTGGGTGAGCCTCGGCGTGGTGGCGGTACTGATCCCTGCGACGATTTTCGGGCTTAACATTGGAACCGCTGTGCTGTTTCACGAGGGTTCGACCTTGCTGGTCGTTGTCAACGCATTAAGACTGCTCGCCTACCAGGACGCGACTGACGTGTCGGCGGAGACATCCGCAGGTACGGCGACTCCGGCCGAAGAGCACGCAACAGTCGCGTAGTCGGTGGCGTCGAACGTCGGCGGTCCTCACGCAGGATCCGGTACCGCGACATCCGGCCCCTCGAGGGCTCCCTCGCAATGCGGGCGGGTCAGGCCCTGCAGGATCCCGCAATGCTTTGCCGCCTGGGTCTGGTCGCAATGCGACCGCAATTGCCGCATTTGTCGCTGCAGATTGGCGAGTTCGTTCATGCGATCGCCAATTTGCGCGATATGGGTATCCAGCAACAGGTTGACTTCATTGCAATTTTCATCCGGTGCATCTCTGAAATGAAGCAGCCGGCGGACGTCCGCCAGCGACATGCCAAGCGAGCGGCAATGGCGGATGAACGTAAGGCGTTCAGCGTCGGCCTCGTCATACAGTCGGTAGTTCCCTGCTGAGCGCGCCGGCGCGGCAAGCAGTCCTTCGCGCTCGTAATACCGGATCGTCTCCACCTGGCATCCGCCCGCTACGGCCAGCTCGCCAATCTTAAGTTTCGTCATTTTTTGCGTTCACCGTCAGAAAACCATTGACCCTATAGTGGGTACAGGCTGCCTAATACGCAATATCAAAGTGAACAAGGTTTTCCCATGTCCGATTGCTGCGATTCAGCATGCTCGTCAAAGACGCCTGTGGTCGACAAGAAATACCGCCGCGCCCTTGCCATTGCGCTCGCGGTCAACTTCGCGATGTTCGGCGTGGAACTGGTGGCCGGCTTGGACGCCGGCTCAGTGGCGCTGCTCGCTGACGCCGTTGATTTTCTGGGGGATGCCGGCAATTACGCCCTGTCCTTGTTCGTGCTCGGACTGGCACCTGTGTGGCGCTCGCGTACGGCGCTCTTCAAGGGTTTGACCATGGGAGCGTACGGCATGTTCGTCCTGGGTAAAGCCGCCTGGAGCGTGTCGGCCGGCATTGTCCCGGAACCGGCGACAATGGGTCTGGTCGGCCTGCTTGCGCTGGCTGCCAACGGTGGTGTCGGCATGCTGTTGTACGCATACCGGGATGGCGATGCAAACATGCGCTCGGTCTGGCTTTGCACGCGCAACGATATGGTCGGAAATGCGGTGGTCATGCTGGCGGCAGCCGGTGTATTCGGCACGGGGAGCAGCTGGCCCGATATTGGCGTGGCCGCCATCATGGGCGTGCTGGCACTGAAAGCCTCGGTCACCGTCGTCGCGCAGTCCAGGCGCGAACTGGGCGGCATGTCGCCCTGATGATCGTTCGTTATAATACCGGCACCAAAGTGATGGGTTTGGCTATCTCGATGCGCTTCAAACGATTCCTTGCAATTATTCTGTTGTTGATCCTGCCGTTGCAATCGACGCTGGCGGCGATCGACAGCTGCTGCAATGACGTCGCTGCCGGGACATCGGTATACGGCGATTCAGCCAAGAAAGCGCCCGCGGCCGAAAGCGGCGATGAATGCAGCTGCTGCGCGGCGTGTGACTTCTGCCATCACGCGGGCTGGAGCGGCTCGGTAGCGCATGCCAACCTTTCGCCGCCACTGTTGCCGACTGGCGCCCCTATAGCCCATCCCGAACTGCCGATCGACTCGTTTATTCCTGACGTTCCCCCGCGCCCCGACCGCGCCTGAGACGATGTCCCCAGGGCTGCCTGAGCAGCCATGCCGGTCCAGGCCGCGCACCCCCATTTCAAATAATTGGAGTTTTCAGGATGAAGGCATTATTCATGCCCATGCTGGCTGCCGCATTGCTGGCGCCGCTTGTGTCGGCACAGCAAGCGCCGGGCTCGGCGGCGACCGTCATCACACCGCGCCTGCTCGCCCCACTGAGCTTGTCCAGAGCGATTGAGCAGGCGCAGCAGCACAACAGCGAGCTGCGCGTGCTCAGCGCGGAAGTTGCGGCGCTGGAGGCCCGTACCGTTCAGGCGGGAGCGCGACCCAACCCCACGCTCGAATACCTGCGCGAAGGCAGGCAAGACCAGGGCGGCAGCGCCTCGCTGCAGCTTGCGCTTCCGGTCGAGCTGGGAGGCAAGCGTAGTGCCAGGATCGACACGGCCACGGCGGAACTGCGTCTGGCCGCGGCTGATCTGGCAGCTGGCCGCATGCGGGTGCGCGCGGAGGTGGTGGCGGCGTTTCACGAAGCTTACCTGGCCGACAAGCGCCTCCAGCTGGCGACGCAAGTCAGCAATTTGGCACGGCAATCGACCAACAGCGCGAAAGCGCGCGTGTTGTCGGGGAAAATTTCTCCAGTTGAAGAAACCAGGGCGAACGTCGCCGAGGCGAACGTTGAAGTCGAAGCGGTCCAGGCGCGGCGCGACCGCGAGGAGGCGCGGATCAGACTGGCGCTACTGTGCGGGTGCGACGTCGACGCCGCGAGCACCTTGGCGGCGCCCGATGTGGCGTTGCCGGTCGCGCCCAGCGAACGTGCGATCGCCGACCGCCTGGCGGCGGCGCCCCTGGTGCAGCGTGCCATGGCCGACCTGGACTGGCGCAGCGCCGCTGCCCGGCTCGAACGGGCCAGGCGCTACCCGGACCTGTCGCTCATCGTTGGGAAAAAGCGCGAGGGCATCGGGCAAGAGCGCCAAACCGTGCTGGGCCTGTCGGTGCCGTTGCCGCTGTTCGATCGCAACCAGGGCGCCATCCTGGAGGCGGAGCGCCGCATCGACAAATCACGGGCCGAGCTGGAGGCCGGCCGGGTGCGTCTGCAGGCAGACGTTGCGCAAACAGCGAGCCGCTTGGCGGCGGCCCTGGAACAGGAACGCATCATCCGTGAAAAGGTGCTGCCCGGTAGCCAGTCGGCATTTGAGGCAGCCGGCAAAGGATTTGAGGCTGGCAAGTTCAATTTCCTCGAGGTGCTCGATGCCCAGCGGACCTACTTTCAGGCGCAAGCCCAGCATTTGCGGGCCATTTCCGAGGCACATCGTGCGGCGGCCGACTTGGCAGCCCTGATCGGCCCCACGGACGCATCGTTCCCAACTTCCTACAAGCAGGCCCCACAATGAACAGGCACCAAAAAATCACCATCGCTGCAATGTTGGGCGCGGCCCTTATTTTTGGCGGCGGACTGGCGTTGAAGGATCGATTTGCAACGCCCGCAACGGCACCGGACCAGCATGAGGACCAGGCAGCGGAAACCAAAGGCGAAAAGCCCGGAACTGCCACAGAGAAAGAGCACGCCCACGACGGGCCGGTAGACAACCAGGTCATTGCGTTCACCGAGGCCCAGATCGCCGCGGCCGACATCGCCGTGCGCGTCGCCGGTCCCGTACGGCTGGACACCTTTATCAGAATGCCTGGCGAGGTCAAGTTCAATGAAGACAGGACCGCGCACGTCACCCCGAGGGTGGACGGCATCGTCGAAAGTGTCGCTGCCAACCTGGGCCAGCAAGTCCGGCAGGGAGAACTGCTCGCCGTGGTGGCAAGTGCCGAGATTTCCGAACAGCGCAGCACCCTGGCGGCGGCGATCAAGCGCGCGGAACTCGCCCATACCGTCTACCTCGCGGAAAAGAAGCTCTGGGAAGACAAGATCTCCGCGCGCCAGGACTATCTCAAGGCTCAGCAGGAATGGCAGGAGGCGGATATTGCCGTGCAAAACGCGCGCCAGAAACTGATCGCGTTCGGCGCCGGCGGCTCCGTCAAGGGGCCCTTCAACCGGCTCGAACTGCGGGCGCCGTTTGCCGGCATGATCGTCGACAAGCATATCGCGGTGGGCGAAGCGGTCGGCGCCGAGACCAAGGTGTTTACCCTGTCGGACCTGCGCACCGTCTGGGCCGAGGTCGTGGTACCGGCCAAGGACCTTGGCATTGTCCGCGTTGGAACGCAGGCGCTGCTGCATTCGGCCGCGACCGACGACAATGTCAATGGCAAGGTCA
>CAMLHI010000008.1 GCA_946479705.1 uncultured Oxalobacteraceae bacterium | reverse complement strand
GATGAGCGTCCCGTAGCAGTCGAAGCTGATGAATTTCGGTGTGAAGGTCATTGGATAATCTCCTTGGTTGGGATGGCTACAAGTATGTCCGTGCCGGCCATTCAGGAGATGTCGTATTGCGGCGAAGTCCAGGCAAATTCCACTTCAGTTTTGGGCGTTCCTGGCATTTTCCATGGCGTCTTTGGACGTCTTCGATGGCCCTGTGCTGCGGCGTGATACAGGAACGGCATCTTGTGTTGCCGTTCCGGCCGTATAGTGAAAGCTGAATTCACCACCGGAGGATTGAATGGAAAAGCAAGAAGATATGGATGCGCCGGAACGCCGCAGTGCACGCTGGTTCCGGCAAAACGACCTGCCAGGTTTCGTTCACCGTTCGACCCTGGCCGCCGATGGCTGGAGCCGGCAGGACTTGATCGAGCGGCCGGTGGTCGGCATTCTCAATACATGGTCCGACCTGAACCCCTGCAACCTGAACCTGCGCGCACTTGCCGTGAAAGTCCGCGAAGGCATTCTCGAGGCAGGCGGTATACCCTTCGAAGTACCGATGATGTCACTCAGCGAGAACCTGATCAAGCCGAGCTCCTTCCCATTTCGTAACCTGCTGTCGATGGACGCGGAAGAAATCATCCGCGGCTACCCCTTCGATTCGGTGGTCCTGCTTGGCGGCTGCGACAAGACCCAGCCAGGCCTCCTGATGGGCGCGGCGAGCGCCAATGTGCCCGCCATCGTGCTCAATAGCGGTCCCGCCACCCCGCGCTCCATGTCCGGCGGCCCTTTGGCGACCGCCACGGGCGTCTGGCGCTTTGTCGACCAGATGCGGGCTGGCGAGGTCTCCACCACGGAATTTGAACAGTTCGAGCGCAGCGTCATGGGTTCGCCCGGCCATTGCAGCGAGATGGGCACCGCCTCGTCGATGTCGACGATTTGCGAAGCGCTCGGCCTGTCGCTCGCCGGCAGCAGCCTGATTCCCTCCACCGATGGACGGCGCAGCCTGTTCGCCAAGCAGGTTGGCCACCGCAGCGTGACCATGGCGCGCACTGGCACGCCATCGCCGGCCCAGGTGCTGGATGCGCGCGCGTTCGACAATGCCATCACCTTGTTGTGTGCAATCGGTGGATCGACGAATGTGATTATTCATTTGCTGGCACTGGCCGGACGGGTTGGCGTCCCCCTCACGCTCGACCGCTTCGACGTCATTGCCCGGCGCGTGCCGTTGATCGCCAACGTTCAGCCGTCCGGCGAGTTCCTGACCGAACGGCTGATGACGGCGGGCGGCGTGCCGGCCCTGCTCAAGACGCTGGCGCCCTTGCTGCACCTGGACGCCCGCACCGTCGAGGGAAAAACCATCGGCGACATCGTGGCCGAGGCCGAGGTGCTGGACACCCAGGTGATCCGTCCACTGGACAACCCCGTCAAACCTGGCGAAAGCATCGTCGTGGTCAAGGGCAGCCTGGCTCCGGATGGTGCCGTCATCAAGGCGTGCGCCGCTGATCGCACGCTGTTCCAGCACCGTGGCCCTGCAGTCGTCTTCGAGGACGTCCAGGCGCTGGCCGACCAGATCGACGATCCGGCGCTGGCGATCGACGAAAACAGCGTACTCATACTGCGCAACGTGGGTCCGGTGGGTGCGGCGATGCCGGAATGGGGAATGCTGCCGATTCCGCGCCGCCTGATGGAAAAGGGCGTCATGGACATGGTACGGATTTCCGACGCGCGCATGAGCGGCACTGCCTACGGCACGGCGATCCTGCATGTATCTCCCGAAGCGGCCGCCGGTGGCCCGCTCGCTTGCGTGCGCACCGGCGACATGATCGAGCTCGACGTCGCACAACGCCGCCTTGACATCCTGGTCAGCGCCGAGGAGATGGCCGAACGGCGCGCCGCGCTGCCACCGCGCGTCGAGACGCATACCCGGGGTTATCGCGCGATGTTTTGCCGCAGTGTAGAGCAGGCGCACCAGGGATGCGATTTCGACTTCCTGCGCGGCGCGAATACGGACACGCTTCCCGAAGGCCTGTTCCAGGGCTGGGTCGGCGGCTGGTAAACGAGGAGAGGATCAACAATGAGCGTTCTTTACAGATCGGACGCGCCACGCGCAGCGGCGTGGTCGCGCTACTTTGCCGAACACGCGCCCGAGCTCGATTTCCGGGTTTGGCCGGATGCCGGCGACCTTACCCAGGTCGAGTACCTGATTGCATGGCAGGCGCCGGCCGCCTTCCTGGCTTCGCTGCCCAATCTGAAGGTGCTGTTCTCGTCCGGCGCCGGCATCGACCATATCGATTTCTCCGCGATTCCGCCGCACGTCAAAGTGGTGCGCATGGTCGAACCTGGCATCATCAACGGCATGATCGAATATGTGACGATGTCGGTGCTCGCATTGCACCGGGACTTGTTCGACTATGTGCGCGTGCAGCCGTCCGGGGCCTGGGATCCGATCGAGGTATTGCCCGCATCGGCACGCTCGGTCGGCGTCATGGGCCTTGGCGTACTGGGTCAGGCGGTGCTCGACCGGCTCGGCACCTTCGGCTTCACGCGCCATGGGTGGAACCGTTCTGCCAAGCAGATCGACGGGGTACGCTGCCATGCGGGCGAGGCGTCGCTGGCCGGGTTCCTGGGCAGTTGCGATATCCTGATCTGCCTGGTTCCGCTGACGGACGCGACCCGCGGCATACTCGGGCAGCGCCTGTTTGCGGCACTGCCGCGCGGCGCCAGTGTGATCAACGTGGGGCGCGGTCCTCACCTCGACCAGCAGGCCCTGCTTGCCGCACTCGATTCGGGCCAGCTCTCGCGCGCCATTCTGGACGTAACCGATCCGGAGCCGCTCGATCCGGATCACCCTTTATGGCGCCACCCCCGCGTATTCATCACGCCGCACGTGGCCAGCATGACCCAGCCAGAAACGGCCGCTCCGGTACTGCTTGAAAACCTGCGACGGCACCAGCGCGGCGAACCCCTGTCGGACCTGATCGACCGCAGCAAAGGCTATTAAGACTGCCGTTATAAAAAAAGCCCCGCAAGCTGGTTCCAGCTTGCGGGGCCTTTCCTTTTGAGGGGCCAGCAGGATCTACAGGCCCACGAGCGCGGCCAGGCCGCCAATGTCCTTGATTTCGGCGTAGTTGTAGGCAGGTGCGCCCGGCTCATGGCCGCGGTTGACGAATGCCTTGTCCTTGATGCCAAGATCGTCGGCCGACATCAGGTCGTAGCGCATGCTGGAAGACACGTGCAGGAAGTCTTCGGCCTTGGCGTCGAGCTGGTCGATCATGTACTCGAATGCCTGCAGGCGCGGCTTGTAAGCCTTGGCCTGCTGGGCCGTGTACACGCGGTAAAAGGGAACGCCCAGCTTTTCCACGTTGTGCATGATCTGGCAGTCCATCGCGTTCGACAGGATCACCAGCGGGATCTTGTCGGCGATCCTGGCCAGGCCCTCGGTCACATCCGGATGCGGACCCCAGGTCGGCACGGCCTCGTAGATCGCGCTGACGTCGGATTCGCGGAACTGGACCTTCCACCGGTTCGCGGTGCGCATCACCGCCTCGAAGAGAACGTCGTAGTACGGCTTCCAGTCGCACGTCACTTCGTCGAGCCGGAAAGCACGGAAGTCATTGCAGAACGCTTCCATGTTTTCCGGTGCGATGCGGTCAGCGAACAGCTTGCGCGCCATCGGCGACATCTGGAAATTGGTCAGCGTGCCATAGCAGTCGAAGCTGATGTATTTGGGCTTGAATGGGATGCTCATGATTATCCTTTCAGGATGGTGGCAAGGGTTAAATGTCGTTCAACTGACGCTTCATTACATCATGGCGAACGCTTCACAAAATCGCGTCTTGCCTCTCCTGCTTGATACATGTGGCGGTATTTTCTCCATCAATCCGCATCTTCTGCGGGCTTGATCGCCGTGCCGCGCACGCTATCGATAGATCTCGGCCAGATCGCATAAGTTCCAGTTCCCGCCAGTCAGTACCACGCAGACTTTTTCATTCGGCTTGAGCTGGATAGCGCCGGCCAACAGCGCGCCAATGCCAATCGCCGCTGCGGGTTCCGCAATCAATTTCGCATCGTTGGCCAGCATGCGCATACCGGCAACGATATGTTCATCCTCAACGAGAACAATCTCATCGACGTACTTTTCAATAATCGGAAACGGGTTCTGGCCTGGAACGCTGATCCGCAAACCGTCCGCGATGGTATTTTTCAGGGGCAGCGAAGTGCGCTCCTTGTTTATTCTGCTGTGGAAGTACTTCGGCGTCAGGGCGGGCTCCGCCCCGATCACGCGCACCGACGGTTTCGTTTCCTTGATGGCGGTGGCAATTCCCGAGATAAGCCCGCCCCCGCCCATGGGAATAATGACGGTGTCCACGTCTTCCAGATCTTCCAGGATTTCCAGCCCGATGGTTCCCTGGCCGGCCATCACCAGCGGGTCCTCAAAAGCGTGAACGACTGCGTAATTGTTTTCCGCGGCGATTTCACACACCTTCTTCCACCTGGCTGCGGTGTCGCCATCGAACAGAATGACTTCCGCCCCGAGGGCTTTGGTGTTGTCGATCTTGACCTTGGGGCTGGTCACCGGCAGCACCAATATCGCTTTTACGCCCAGCATCCTTGCGGCATACGCCAGCCCTTGCGCGTGATTGCCCGAGGATGTGGCGATGATGCCGTTCGCAATTTCCTCCTTCGATAGCGACAGCGATTTATTCAGTGCGCCGCGAATCTTGAAGGCGCCCGTAATTTGCAGGGTTTCAGGTTTGAGGTAGACCTGGCAACCGAGCGCTTTCTCCATTTTTTCTCCGCGCAAGAGCGGCGTATGCCGGATGTGCGGCCGCAGCCGTTCCTGGGCTTCGCGGATGTCCTCGATGGTGGGGTAGTTGCGCATGGTTTTACTTTCCTTTCAATTCAAAGAACTCGAAGACAGTTCCAACATTCTTCTCGATGGCGTTCTGATAAATCCTGCCTGCAGTCGTGTTGTCCTGGATGGCCATTCCGGTGGAATCGAAAATGGTGATCTCTTCATCATTTTCCCTTCCCGGCTTTTTACCCAGCAATATCTCGCCAATCTCGGCATGGATATGGTCCCTGGTGATGACCTTATGATGCAAAGGATTCTGCGTTTCGCCTTTTTCGACGCACTGCGCGATCGAATCGTTGACGATTTTGGCGTGCCTGAAGATCTCCGGATCGAACTCTTGTTTGCCTGGCGCATCCGCGCCGATCGCGACAATGTGGGTACCTGGCTTGACCCAGCCCGCTTCCACCACCGTCCCTGTGCCGCGCGTCGTCGTGATCAAGATATCGGCCTGTTCGACAGCCTCCTTTTTTGAACTGGCCATCACGACCGGGATGCCAAACTCGGCCTCGATATCGGCCTTGTATCCGGCAAGCGTCGCCGGATCCCGGTCCCAGGCGTGGATCTCTTCAATGTTCATCACCTCCTTGATGGCCCGGATCTGCATCCTGGCCTGAATTCCGGTGCCGATCGAAGTGATTTTCTTCGCGTCTTTCCTTGCCAGCACCTTGACTGACACCGCGCCGCAAGCCCCGGTCCGCAGGCCGGTAATCAAGCTGCCGTCCATCACGCACATCAGGCCACCGGTCCTGCCATCGAACAGGAGAATGGTTCCCATGTTGGTGGGAAGACCGTGCGCAGTCGGGTTATCCTTGAACGCGCCGGAAGACGCCTTCATGGAAATCACGTCATTGGATTGGTAGTAGCTCAGCTTGAAGTCAATTTCGCCGCGCGGCTCGGGAAGATGCATCCCGATATAGCCAGGCTGGATCACCTGGTCGCTGTTGAAGGCCTTGTAGGCAGCTTCCACCGTACCGATGACTTCCTTCATGCAAATTAATCCGCTGATTTCCTCTTTTTTCAGCAATAGCGTCTTCATTGAGATCCCCTCTTAAATTACGCAGGCCGATAAATCACGTAAACCTTGGCCACATGGTCGCGGCTATCCCAGCTGCACTGCGCGGTCTGTTCGACAAGAAAGATGTCACCCTTCGAGAACGTGCCGCTGCGGCCCGCTTCGTCGACAAAGGTCACGCTGCCTTCGAGCAGGTACATCAGCTCATAGTGGCGGTAGTGCATCGCGCGGCGCGTATAGGGTGTCGAGTCCCAGGTGCCAATAACGAGTTCGCCATCGGCCGAGCGGTAGTCGGTGTAATTGCGGCACACCGGCGTTGGGGTGAGCAGCAGTTCGGCCAGCGGCGTGCCGGTTCCCTCCAGCTGCGGGTTCTCCTTGACCGGAATGATGGCGCGGTTCCCCAGCTGGCTGCGGTTGTAGCGCGTGAAGAGGACGGACACCGGCCGCGGCGCGGACCAGGAGAACGCGGCGCCCTGCTGGATCACCGCGCTCTGGCCCGCTTCCAGCGTGACGGTGACGCCCTTTTGCGACAGGGTCAGGCTTCCCTCGTTGACGATGATGAATTCATCGGCCGGCAGGGACGCCACCGAGCCAGTGCCGGGTTCGAGTGCAATGGCGCCCGCCGTCACGGCGCTGCGCGGCCCCCAGTCCAGCACCCGGCGGCACGACAGGAAGCGGTCATCGCCTGCCGCCGCTGCTGGGGAAACGCCCTGGCGCTCGTCGCGCGCGAACTGGCGCAGATCGACGAAGGATGGCGGGTAGGCCGGAACGGCTGCTGCTTGATACGAATTGGTCATGGTAGGTTCTCGTGAACGGTTGTCGATGAAATTTCCTCACTCATTACACCACGCACCGCCTGCCAGACTGCTTCGTTTTCGCGCCCTTGAGTCGCAGGAAAATCTTTGTTGATGGCCCTGGGCAGCACAATCTTCCACGCTCTCGCGCCGCCCTCGATCGGCGCTGAATCGACGGGCTGGCTAAGCCGCCTGCGCCGCCACCTTGGCGAAACGCCCGATGTGGTAATGCTCGATCGGCGTGCTGGTGGCGCCGGTATGGATCAGTTCCGCCATCACCTCGCCCACGCCCGGCCCCAGCTGGAAGCCTTCGCCGGAAAAGCCGAACGCGTAGTACAGGCCGGGGACGCGCGCGCTCGGCCCCATGGCTGGCTGGCTGTCCTCCATGTAGCCCTCGATCCCGCTCCAGACCCGGATGATGTTCAGGTGCTTGAGTGCCGGGACGATGCGCGGCGCCTGCGCCAGCTTGATCAGCGTCCTGCGCGGGTTCACGTAGGCGCGCCGATTCTCCATATCCACCGGTTCATGCCCGCCGCCGCCGATGACGATATTGCCGCGCGCGACCTGGCGGAAGTAGACCGCCTGCTCGGGCACGTCCGTCAAGGCGCCGATGGTGGGACCGATGGCGTAAGGCACCGGTTCGGTGACGCACATCTGCGGCCCCTTGGCGATCATCGGCACCGGCTCGCCGAAACTGGCGCTGATGCGGTTTCCCCATGCGCCGGCGGTGATCAGCGCCACGGGCGCGCGGAAGACCCGGCCATCGGCGGCGCTCACGCGGAATTCCTCGCCCTCCTTCTCGACACTGACGATCTCGGTGTTTTCGAACACCTGCGCCCCTGCGCGCGCCGCGGCACGGCCGATCGCCGGCGCCGCCAGGCGGGGATTGGCATGACCGTCGTAGGGAGCATGGCAACCCGACGTGATTTCCGGCCCCAGGTAGGGATAGCGTTCGCGCAGCATCTTTTCGCTCATCATCTGCATCCCCAGGCCGTGAGCCTGGGCGTCGTGCGCATACTTTTCCAGGCGTTCTTCGTGCGCCGGCGTGAGACCGAGACGCAGATGGCCGTTCAGGAGCAGTTCGACGTCCTCGCCGAACAATTCCTTAAACTTGAGCCAGATCTCGCGCGAACGGTTCGCCAGCGGCAGTTGATCGACGGGGCGTCCCATCCGGCGCACATTGCCGAAGTTGACGCCGCTGGCTTGCTGGCCGATCAGGCCGCGCTCGAGCACGATGACCGATACGCCGCGCTTGCGCAGGAAGAAGGCCGTGGCGGCGCCCATGATGCCGCCGCCGACGATGATGACATCCGCTCGATTCGTACTCATTCCACCTCCTCCCGCACCGCCAGCGATAGCGGCTTGACCGGCGCCTGGCCGCGCAGGCGCCCCACTTGTTCGAGCGGTACGCCGGCGGCGTGGGCGATCACTTCCGCGCCGGCGTGGCCGCAATAGCGGCCCTGGCAGCGCCCCATTCCGACCCGGCTGAAGGCCTTGGCGCGGTTGGCTTCCTGAGCGCCCATGTCGCACACCACATGGCGCAGGTCGCCGGCGGTGATGGCTTCGCAGCGGCACACGATGGCTTCGTCGGGCAATTGCGCAGCCTGCTGCGCCGGCCACGGGAAGGCTTGCACCAGTCCGCGGCGGAAGCGGTCCATGCTGGCCTGCTGCGCGCGCAGCGTGTGCAACTGCCCGGCGGGCACGTCGAAGCGCAAATCCTTCAGCACGGCCAGGGCGGCCAGGCGCCCGGCGATCTCGGCGCCATCCGCGCCCAGCACGCGCACGCCGTCGCCGGCCAGGTACACGCCCGGCACCGAGCTGCGGCCGTCCTGGTCCAGTTCGGGCAGCCACTGGCGCGTCTCCTGGTCGAAGCGGAAGGCGCAGCGCGCCAGGTCGGCGAGCTGGGTTTCCGGGCGCAGGTGGTAACCCATGGCCACGGCGTCGCAATCGAAGCTGCGCAGCTCGCCGCGGCTGTCGCGCACCGTCACGCCCTGCACGCCGTTGTCATCGGACCCGCTGATCTCCACCGGCGTCACCCCGGTCAGTACCGGCACGCCGGCGCGCTTCAGGCTGGCCACCAGGGCCATGCCATTGAACAGGACCGACGGCCGTGCCAGCAGTTTCGGCAGCGCGGCCACGCGGCGCATCAGGGGCGAGGTATCGAGCACGGCGGCGACGTTCGCGCCGGCCTTGACGTATTGCGAGGCGACCAGGTACAGCAGCGGCCCGGTGCCCATGAACACGACCTGGCGGCCGATCGCGCAGGCTTGCGCCTTCAAGGCGATCTGCGAGGCGCCCAGGCTGTAGGTGCCGGCGTACTGCCAGCCCTTGACCGGCATCAGGCGGTCGGTCGCGCCGGAGCAGATCACCAGCGCGTCGTAGGGCAAGGCCGAGGAGCGCTCGTCCTTGACCACGTGGACCTTCTGGCTGGCGATGTTCCAGGCCAGGGTCTCGGGCCGGTAATCGATCTTGTCGCGCAGCGCATCGAAGCTCTCGTGCAGCGCCTGCGCGGCGTCGGCCACGCTGCCGTACAGCTTGGCGTAGGGCCGCGTGAAGTTGTCCGGCTGGCGGCGGTAGATCTGGCCGCCGTCGCGGCGGTTTTCATCGATCACGGTCGGACGCAAGCCGGCCGCGACCAGCGTTTCGGCGCAGCGCACCCCTGACGGACCGGCGCCGATGATGATTATGCGAGCTTGGCCCATGTCGCCTCCGCTTGGGTTGTCACGATATGCATTCCTTCAGCGACCACGGTGGTGCAGGCACGCAGGCGCTCGCCGTCGACGGTCCAGACCCAGCAATCCTGGCAGGCACCCATCAGGCAAAAGCCGGCGCGCTTGCCGTCGCCGAATTCGGAATAGCGCAGGTGGCGGGAGTGATTGAGCAGCGCGACCATCAGGGTGTCGCCGGCCAGGGCTTCCACCTCACGCCCATCGATGCGGAAACGCACCGGCGCGCGGGCCGTTTCGGCCAGACGGACAAAGCGCGGATTCATGCCACTTCTCCTTCGACCAGGGACAAGGGGCTTTGCAGGCGCCGCAACTCGGCTTCCGACCGGTGGCACAGGATGCTGCCGCCGTTGTCGAGCGTGCGGCGCGGCGGCGGCGCGCTGTTGCATACACCGTCCACTCGTAGCGGGCAGCGCTCGAGGAAGGAACAGATGCCGCGCATCTCGCCCGGCGACGTCAGCGCCGGCAAGCCAGCCGGATTGCGCTCGCCCACCTCTTCCAGCCAGCCGCGCCGCAAGGCCGGCACCGACGAGATCAGCAAGTGCGAATATGGATGGAACGGCGGCTGCGCCAGGGCCTCGCGCTTGCGCGCCTCGACCTTGTGGCCCGCGTACATCACCACGATATCGTCGCAGATGGCGCGCACGGTGTTGATGTCGTGGCTGATGAACATGTAGGACACGTTCAGCTCCTTGCGCAGGTCGGCCATCAGTTCGAGGATGGCCGCGCCCACCACCGTATCGAGCGCGGACGTGACTTCGTCGCACAGGATCAGGTCGGGCTGCGCGGCCAGCGCGCGCGCCAGGTTGATGCGCTGCTTCTGGCCGCCCGACAGTTCGCTGGGCAGCCGGTCGGCCACCGTGGCAGGCAGGCGCACCAGGTCGAGCAACTGCAGGACGCGCTTGCGGCGCGCCTCGCCCTTCATGCAGTGGTAGAACTCGAGCGGACGCGCGAGGATGCGTTCGATGCTGTGCAGCGGATTGAGCGCGGTGTCGGCGTTCTGGAACACGAACTGGATGCGGCGGAACTGCTCGCGCGTGCGGCCGTCGAGCGTGGGCGCCAGGCGCTTCCCATCGAGCAGGATCTCGCCTTCCGAGGGCGCCACCATGCCGGCGATGACGCGCGCCAGCGTGGTCTTGCCGGAGCCCGATTCGCCGATCACGCCGACGGTGGCGCCGCGCGGGATCACCAGGTTGATGTCGTCGAGCACGCACTTGAGCTGCGCGCCGCGCCTGGCCGCTCCGTAGCTGGCGTACAGGCCGCGCACTTCCAGCAGCGGATGCTCCTGCGCCGGCGCGGGCGCGCCGTTGGCGGCAACGAGTTCCTTGGGCGCCACCGCGGCCAGCATGCTCTGGGTGTAAGGATGGGCCGGCGCGGTGAGGATCTGGGTGGTCGAGCCGATTTCGCGGATCTCGCCGTCGCGCAGCACCACGATGCGGTCGGCCATCTGCGCCACCACCGCCAGGTCGTGCGTGACATACACCGCCGTGGTGCCGAGCTCCTTGACCACCTTCTTGAAGGCGCGCAGCACGTCGATCTGGGTGGTCACGTCCAGCGCGGTGGTCGGCTCGTCCATGATGACCAGTTCCGGATCGGTAATCAGGGCCATGGCCGCCATCAGGCGCTGCAGCTGGCCGCCCGACACCTGGTGCGGGTAGCGCATGCCGATCGTTTCCGGCTGCGGCAGGGCCAGCGCGCGGAACAGCTTGACGGCCTTGGCCTCGGCGGCGGCGCGCGGCATCAGCTTGTGGATCAGCGCACTCTCAACCACCTGATCCATCAGCCGCTTGGACGGATTGAAGGATGCGGCGGCGCTTTGCGCGATGTAGGCCACGGTGCGGCCGCGCAGGCCGGCCAGCTGCCCTTCGTTCATCGCCAGCACGTCGTGGCCGGCCACGCTGACCGAGCCGCCGGCCAGGCGGCAGCCGGCGCGTGCATAGCCCATCAGCGCCAGCGCGATGGTGGTTTTTCCCGAGCCCGATTCCCCGATCAGCGCCAGCACTTCGCCTTGCCGGATCGAGAAATCGGCGCCGTGGACGATGGGCACATCCACGCCCATGTCGTTGCGGTGGGTGACCCGCAGGCCAGATACTTTGACGAGTTCGTTCATCTCAGGCCTCGCTTCCGCGGCGCTTGCGTCCGCTCAGACTGTCGATGGCCATGTTCACGCCGACCGTCAAGGTGGCGATGGCGACGGCCGGCATGATGAGCGCGGGCGCGCCCTGGGAAAGACCGATGATGTTCTCGCGCACCAGCGAGCCCCAGTCCGCCGCCGGCGGCTGGATGCCCAGCCCGAGGAAGGACAGGCCGCTCAGCAGCAGCACAATGAACAGGAAGCGCAGGCCGAAGTCGGCCAGCACCGGCCGGAACATATTGGGCAGCATCTCGAACAGGGTGATGTAGGCCAGGCCCTCGCCGCGCACCCGGGCTGCCTGCACATATTCCATGGCTTGCACATTGACCGCCAGCGAGCGCGCGAGGCGGTAGGCGCCCGGCATGTAGCCCACCCCGGCAATCAGGATCAGCAAGGGGACCGAGCTGCCGAAGCCGGCCACGATGATCAGCGCCAGCAGTTTGTGCGGGATGCTCATCATGGTATCGACCACGCGGCTGACGGTGGCATCGAACCAGCCTCCGCTGGCGGCCGCGCACATGGCCAGCAAGGTGCCGCTGGTGCTGGCCACCAGCACCGCGGCCAGCGCCACGCCGATGGTGTACGGCGCGCCGTGCAGGATGCGGCTGAGCATATCGCGCCCGAGGTAGTCGGTGCCGAGCCAGTGCTGGGCGCTCATCGGCGCGAACACGTCGTCGCCGGTGACGCCGCCCACATCGTCGGGTGCGATCGACGGGCCGATCACGGCCATCAGCAGCCAGAAGGCGACCACGGCCATGCCGATCATGGCCGCCACCGGCAGGCGGCGGCGCGGTTTGCGCATTGCGGCGGGAGAAATATCGGTGGGTTTCATTTTCGCAGCCTCGGGTTGGAAACAATTGCACACACGTCGGCCACGGTCAGCAGCACCAGATAGCCGGCACAGAAGATCATCGCGCAGGCCTGCACCACCGGCGTGTCGCGCATGGTGACGGAATCGACCATCAGGCTGGCGATGCCCGGATAGTTGAAGATCGATTCGACGATGATCACGCCGCCGATCAGGTAAGCCAGCGACAGCGCCACCGCGTTGACGATCGGGCCGACCGCGTTGGGCAAGGCATGGGCCAGCGCCATGCGGATCGGCCGCACACCCTTCAGGCGCGCCATCTCGATATAGGACGAATTGAGCTGGTCGATCACCGCGGCGCGGGTCATGCGCGCCATCTGGGCCACGATCACGCAGCACAAGGTCATCACCGGCAGCGCGTACGCGCGCAGGAACTGGCCGAAGCTGGCGATGTCCGAGGTATGCGAGAGCGCCGACAGCCAGCGCAGCTTGACCGCGAAAATCAGCACCGCCACGGTGGCGATCAGGAATTCCGGCACCGACACCGTCCACACCGTCAGCATGCTGACCGTGCGGTCGAACAGGGTGCCGCGGTACATCGCCGACAGGATGCCGATGGTCAGCGCGAGCGGCACCGAGACGGCCGCCGTGACGGCCGCCAGCATCAGCGAGGCCGGCAGGCGTCCGCCGATCAGCTCCGCCACCGGCAGGCCGTTGGCCTGGGCGGTGCCGGGATTGCCGGTCAACAGCCCGCCCAGCCAGTGGAAATAGCGCACATGGGCGGGCTGGTCCAGCCCGAACTTGGCGCGCATGGCGGCCACCAGTTCCGGGGTCGCCTCCTGGCCTAGCGCCTGCTGGGCCGCATCGCCGGGCAGCAGGCTGGTGATCGTGAAGATCAGGGCCGACACCGCCAGCAGCGTCAGCACGCTGACCACGAGGCGGTTCGCGACAAGGCGTAGAGTGGTACCGTTCATGATTGATCCCTCATCATTGAAGTGGCCGCCGCGCCGGCGTCAGGCTTCGAGCCAGACGTGCTCGGCGAACATGAAACCCATCAGGCCGCCCAGCGGATGGCTGCTGTAGCCCTTGAGCTTGTTGGTGAAGCCATCGACCGAGTTGATGAACATCGGAATGCCGACGCCGCACTGTTCATTCACCAGCACCTGCATGTCGCCATACATCTGCTTGCGCTTGGCCTCGTTGGTTTCGGCGCGCGCCAGGTCCAGCAACTGGTCGAACTTGTCGTTTTTCCAGCCCGAGACATTGGTGGGCGAACTGGACTTGTAGAACAGCGAGAACATCAGGTCGACCGTCGGGCGCGGACCGATATTGCCGAACGACATGGGATGCTTGGCCCAGTGGTTCGACCAGTAGCCGTCGGCCGGCATGCGCTTGATGTCCAGGTTCAGGCCGACCTTTTGCGCCGACAGCTGCACGATCTGCGCCATGTCGACCGAGCCGCCGGCTGCCGTCGAGGCCACCAGGGGCAGGCTCATGCCGGCCATGCCGGATTTCTGCAGGTGAAACTTGGCCTTGTCCAGATCCATGACGCGCTGCGGCAGGCCGGCCAGATAAAAGCGGTTGGAGGGCTGGACCGGCTGGTCGTTGGCGATGATGCCGAAGCCGCGCATGGAAGCCTTGCGGATCTGTTCGCGGTCGAGCAGGTATTTCATCGCCAGCACGAAGTTGGGATTCTTTACCGGGCCGAGGTTGTCGCGCATGATCAGGTCGGTATAGTGGCCGGTCTTCGATTCGAACAGGGTGCAGCCGGAATCTGGCGTAAAGCTGCCCGCCGAGCGCGGGTTGACGCCATTGATCAGCTGAACGTCGCCCGACAGCAGGGCATTCACGCGCGCCGCCTCGTCGGGAATGGCGAAGTATTCGATCTCGTCGAGGTAGGGCTTGCCCGGCTTCCAGTAGTTCTCATTGCGCACGCTGACCGAACGCACGCCAGGCTTGAATTCCTTGCATTTGAAGGGACCGGTGCCGACCGCGGTGGTGAAATCGGCCGTGCCGTCCTTGATGATGGAGAAATGCGAGGTGGCCAGCAGCGCTGGCAGGTCGACATTGGCCGAATTGAGCTTGATCTGCAGTTCGTTCGGGCCGGTGACCTTGATGTCCTCGAACTCTTCGGCAATCGCCTTGGCCTTGGACAGCGTGGCGGGGTTCTTGTGGCGCAGCAGGGAGAAGACCGCGTCGGCCGGGGTCAGCGCCTTGCCGTCATGGAAGTGCACGTCCTTGCGCAGCTTGACGGTCCACAGCACGCCGTCGCTGGAGGTGATCGATTCGGCCAGCGCCATCTGCGGGCTCAGCTTGGCGTCGATGACGGTCAGGCAGCTGTAGAACATGTAGTGCCGCACGTAGTCGGCCATGCTGCTGCCCTTGGCGGGATCGAGCGTGTCCGCGCTCGAACCGGCGCCGGCGGCGACGCGGATGCGCCCCCCCTTTTTCGCGGTCTGGGCCAGGGCATTGCCGGAAAACGTCAGCAGGCCGCCGGCGCTGGTGGCCAGCAGGCCGCCCGCCACCAGATTGCGCATTGCGTCGCGGCGCGAAACGCCGTGGATGTCGAGTTGCTTGTCGCTCATGTGACTCTCCTCAAGGTGCTTGAATTTTTGTTCCGGCATTTTCTGCCGATGGCTTTGGTGCGAGCAGCGTGGTCCACACCGCCGCGGTCAATTCAACAAGTCGCGCAAGCGATAATAGGCGCCCACCACCGGCAAGAACCAGGGCTTGCCGAAATGCCCGGGCACGGCCGGCCATTTCAGGTCGCGCCAGGGATTGCGTTCGCTGCGCCCGGCCATGACGTCGGCCATCACCTGCCCCATATGCACGGACATCTGCACGCCATGTCCGCTGTATCCGGTCGAGTAATACATGCCGCGGTGCTCGCCGGCGCGCGGCAGGCGGTCGGCCGTCATGTCCACCAGCCCGCCCCAGCAGTAGTCGATGCCCACGCCCGCCAGTTCCGGGAACATTTCTTCCATCGAGGCGCGCAGGATGCCGCCGCTCTTTTGGTCGGAGGTCGGATTGGACATCGCGAAGCGCGCGCGGCCACCGAACAGCAAGCGATTGTCCGGCGAGAGACGGAAGTAGTTGCCGATGTTTTTCGACGTGACGTAGTTGCGGCGGCGCGGCAGCAGGCGATCGATCACGGCCTTGTCCAGCGCTTCGGTACCGATGATGAAGCTGCCCACCGAAATCATGCGGCGGCGGAAGTAGAAGAACGGGCCTTCGCGCGAATTCCCCGTCGCCAGCAGCACCTGGCCGGCATCGATGCTGCCGCGCGCACTGGCGACGCGGAAGCCGCCGTCGGGACGCCGCTCCAGCTTGGTCACCGCGGCCTGCTCATAGATACGGGCACCGGCACGTGCGGCGGCGTGGGCCAGCCCCACTCCGAACTTACCCATGTGCATCTGGGCACTGGTGGTTTGCAGCATGCCGCCAAAAAATTGGTCGGAGCCCACTTCAGTGCGTATCTGCTCGGGCGCCACCATCTCGACATGCGGGTCGACTTCGGCGCGCAGCAGGTCGCAGGCGCGCGCCAGCTTGTCGTAGTGCTCGGGCTTGACGGCCAGCTTGAGCCGGCCGACACGGGCGAAATCGCAGTCGATGCTTTCCTGCCGGACCAGCCCCTCGACCGTGTCGACCGAGGTTTTATACGCATGGTGGAAGGCGCGCGCATTCTCCACGCCGACCCGGGCGGACAGCGCGGCGAAGTCGTGGGCCAGGCCGCTGTTGCAGTGCCCGCCGTTGCGGCCGGACGCCTCCCCCACCACGCGGCCCGCTTCGAGCACGACCACGGAGGCGCCGCGCCTGGCCAGCGCCAGCGCCGCCGACAGGCCGGTAAAGCCGCCCCCGACCACGACCACGTCGGCGCGTCCCGCCACCGGTCCCTGTGCGCCGCCGGTGAAGGCCGGTGCGGTATCTAACCAGTACGATTCCAGCTTCATCGCGGTGTCCTGTCGTGGTGAGCTTGCGGGTTCATATGCCGTGTAATTACAGGCCGACCAGGGCCGGCAGGCCGCCCAGGTCCTTGACCTCGTGAGCGCCCCACACCGGCCAGGCCGGCTCGTGGCCGCGCGCGACGAAGACGCGGTTCTTGATGCCCACGTCGGCGGCTGACAGGTGATCGTAGCGCATGCTCGACGATACGTGCAGAATGTCTTCCGGGTTGCAGCCGAGCTGGTCGATCATGTAGTCGAAGGCTTGCAGGCGCGGCTTGTAAGCGCCGGCCTGCTGGGCGGTGTAGACGCGGTGGAACGGCGCGCCCAGCTTCTCGACGCTATGCCCGATCTGCGCGTCCATCGCGTTCGACAGGATCACCAGGCGGTATTCCTTGGCCAGGCGGGCCAGCGCGTCCGGCACGTCCGCGTGCGGCATCCAGGTCGGTACCGCGTTGTAGAACTTCAGTCCTTCCTTGTCGTGCGCTTCCACGCCCCAGTGGCGGCAGGTACGCTCGACCGCATTGCACAGGATCTCGTCATACGGACGCCAGTCGCCCATCACTTCATCGAGACGGTACTGGGCGAAATCGGCCGTGAACTGCTGCATGTTCTCGGGCGCGACGCGGTCGGCGAACAGTTCCTGCATCACTTCCCGCATCTGGAAATTGATCAGGGTCCCGTAGCAATCGAAGGAAATGTACTTCGGCCTCAAGTTGGTAGTCATGGTTCGGCGTCCTGTTGTGGGGTGTATGTGGGGCGTTGCGTGAGATGTATTACACCACTTCCGCCCTGCTTGAAATCCTCGTTTTGAGGGAGCCAAAACACAGAAACGGTGGCATTTGAGGCGCCGCCCAGCATAAGCTGCTGCGCCCGGAAACGGTGCGCCCGCTCTGCTGCGCACGCACATTTTGGGTGCCCGTGGCGCCCGGCAATGGTGCGACGCAGCAGAAAATGCGGGGGATGGCCATGGCTTATTCCTCGCCGGCGAAATCGACCAGCACGCTCTTGTAGTGCAGATTGGCCTCGTAGGCCTGGCGACCCAGATCCTTGCCGATGCCGGAGCGCTTGTAGCCGCCGGTCGGGATCGCGAAGTCCGAGCTGCGTCCGTAACGGTTGATCCACACCGTGCCCGCCTCGATGCCGCGCGCCATGCGCATGGCGCGGCCGATATTGGATGTGTGGACGCCGGCGGCGAGGCCGAAGTCAGGATGGTCGGCCAGCGCCAGCGCCTCTTCCTCGTCATCGAAGAGCTGCACCGTCATCACCGGCCCGAAAATCTCGGACCGTATGGCTTCCATGGCGCTATCGATATTGGTCAGGATGGTGGGCTGGTAGAACGCGCCGTCGTTGCCGGTGGCGATGCGGCCGCCGCCAGTGAAAAGCTGCCCTCCTCCGGCCAGCGCGCGCTGCACGATGCCGTCGATGCGCTCCAGCTCGCGCGCCGAAATGATGGGATTGAGGGTGGTGTCGCCATCCCAGGTATTGCCCGCCTTGAGTTCCGCGAACGAGGCGGCGACGCGTTCGATGAAGCGCGGCGCGATCGCACGCTGCACGATCAGGCGCGAACCGGCCACGCAGACCTGGCCGGCATTGGTCGTGATGGCGCGCGCGACGGTGCGGGCGGTCTTGTCCAGGTCGGGCAGGTCGGCGAACACCACTTGCGGGCTTTTGCCGCCCAGTTCCAGCGTCACCGGCTTGGTCCCGCTTTGCGCACAGGCCGTCATGATGGCCGCGCCGGTGCGGGTCGAGCCGGTGAAGGTCACCTTGGCGATGCGCGGATGGCGGCACAGGGCGTCGCCAGTGCCGCCATCGCCCTGCACGATATTGAAGATCCCCGCCGGCATGCCGGCCTCGATCGCCAGTTCGGCCAGGCGCAGCACGCTGAAGGGCGTCATCTCGGACGGCTTGAGGACCACGGCATTGCCGGCCGCCAGCGCCGGCGCCACCTTCCACGACGCCATCACCAGCGGCAGGTTCCAGGGCGCGATGGCGCCGATCACGCCATAAGGTTCGGCGATGGTCATGCCGAGATGGTCGCCGCGGGTCGGCGCCACCTCGCCGCCGATCTTGTCGGCCCACTCGGCGAAAAAGCGGATGCCTTCGGCGGTGAACGGCACGTCCCAGCTCGCCGCTTCCCTGAGCGTGCGCGTGGAACCGGTCGCTTCGAGGCGCGCAAGGGTCTGCACATCGGCGTCGATCAGGTCCGCCCAGCGGCGCAGGATGCGGGCGCGCTCGCGCGGCGCACAGCGCGCCCAGTCGCTGGTCTTGAAGGCGCGCCAGGCGTCCTGCACCGCGCGGTCGACCAGATCGGCGTCCGCCACCGGCAGGCCGGCATACACCCGGCCATCGGAGGGACGCCTGACGTCCAGCGCATTCGCACCGTCCTCCACAAAGTGCCCGCCGATAAAGTGCGCGCTGCGCACTGCCAACTGATCCGGGTCGAAGCGTTCCATTGCCTATCCTTTCAATGCATCCGAATGGTCCCGGCCGAAACGTTCCGCCAGGCTTGGGAGTCTGACTGAATTGTAAGGATGATACCCAAGCATTTTCTGCGGTTCCGCCGCGCCGGAGCGGCACAAGCTGGTGTTCTGAGTGGACCGGAAAGCGCATCGTTTCGAATTGCATCGACCCCGTCGCCAGCTGCTTTTTCATGTGGCATGATGGCAAAAATGGTGCAATCCATGCACCGGGAGGAAGCATGAAAAAACCATCCGCACACGGCGCCATCCAATACCGCAGGATGAGCGACGAGGACCTGCCGGCGGCGCACAAGCTGTCGCTGTCGGCGCTCTGGCCGCATCGCCTGGAGGACTGGAAGTTCATCAAGGAACTCGGCGAAGGCATCGTCGCGGAGGACGAATCGGGCATTGTCGGCACCATCATGTGCTGGCTGCACGGTCCCGACTACGCCTCGCTCGGCATGACGATCGTCGCGCCGGATCGCCGGCGCCAGGGCATCGCGCGCGAACTGGTCACGCGCATGCTCAAGGAAACCGGCGAGCGCAATGTGCTGCTGCATACCACCGCGAGCGGGGTCGGCTTCTTCGAAAGCATCGGTTTCGTTCACGCCGGCACGGTCCACCAGCACCAGGGCAGCGTGTTCCACACGCCCTTCGTGGCGCCTGGCGCGGGCGAGCGCATACGGCCGATCGGCCCGCGCGACGAAGCGGCGCTCAGCGAGCTGTCCAAACGCGCGGTCGGCATGCCGCGCGCGACCGTGGTCAAGCACTTGATGGGCGCGGCGCAGCTGGTCGGCATCGACTGCTATGGCGAATTGAGCGGTTTCGCGGGCCTGCGCAAGTTCGGGCTCGGCCATGTCATCGGCCCGGTCATCGCGCCCGATGCCACCCGTGCCAAGGCGCTGATCGCGCATTGGGCGGGTACCCATGCGGGCGCCTTCGTGCGTGTCGACGTACCGGGCAGCAGCGGCCTGAGTCCCTGGCTCACCGAGATTGGCCTGGTCCAGGTGGAGGAAACCGTGCATGCCATGGTGCGCGGCGACGCGCCGCGCTCGGACCCGGGCGTGGTCCGCTTTGGGCTGCTCAGCCAGTCGCTCGGTTAAGCCCCCTTTTAACAAATCGCAGGAAAGCAGCCATGACCGTCCCTACCAGCGCCAGCGCAATCGTCTACCGCACCATGAACGAGAACGACCTGCCGGGAGCGCACGCCCTGTCGCAAGCGGTGCGCTGGCCGCATCGCCTCGAGGACTGGGAGTTCGTCCATCGTCTGGGCACCGGCTTTGTCGCCGAGGCCGGCGGCGTGGTGGTCGGCACGGCGCTGTGCTGGATGCAGGGCGAGCGCCATGGCTCGCTGGGCATGATCATCGTCTCGGCGGCGCAGCAGGGCAAGGGCATCGGACGCAAGCTGATGCAGCTGGTGCTCGAAGCGCTCGGCGCGCGCTGCACGGTGCTTAACGCCACCGCGGCCGGGCAGCCGCTGTACGAAAGCCTCGGCTTCGAGGCTACCGGTACGCTGTACCAGCATCAGGGCGTGCTGGCCGCTGGCGCGCCGGCCGCGCTGGCGCCGGGCGACACCATCCGCCCTGCCCTCGCGGACGATCTGGACGCGATGATCGCGCTGGCCGACCGCGCCAGCGGGATGGCGCGCGGCGAGTTGGTGGCACAGCTGACCGGGGTGGCTGAAGCCGCCGTGCTTGTACGTGGCGGCGAACTGGCCGGCTTCTCCATCATGCGCCGCTTCGGCCGTGGCCATGCGATCGGGCCGCTGGTGGCGCCCGATGGCGTGGCCGCCAAGGCACTCGTCGCGTATTGGGCTGGCGCCTATGCCGGCGCGTTCGTGCGGGTGGATGTGACGGCCGCCAGCGGTTTGAGCGCCTGGCTGGCGCAGGTGGGACTGGAACAGGTCGACAGCGCGGTGATCATGGCACGCAACGGCGTTCCGGTTCAGGATGCGGCTGTGCAGCAGTTTGCCATCGTCAGCCAGGCATTGTGTTAGGAGGCGGGGCGCGCAGGCCCCGCGCGGTCCCGGTCAGAACAGGTGACGAATGCCGAAGTCGCAGCGGTTTGCGTTGTCCAGGTTGGTGTGGCTGGCGGAGGTAAACAGCGAAGTGCGCTTCGACAGGGCGTGGGTGTAGGCGATCGCGTACTTGGCCATGTCCACATTGGCCGGCAGCTTGTCGTTCAGGCGGTTGTAGGAAGCCAGGATGCGCCCGGCCTCGCTGACCTGGATGGTCAGGCCGAGCAGCACATCACTGGCGTCCACGGTCGTCACGCCGGCGGCATCGGTCTTTTGCTTGTCGATGCCGAAATGCAGCTTGGTCATGCCGACGGTGTAGGTGCCGCCGACAAAGGCGTGCCTGGCCGAGCCGGTGCCGGCGACATCGTTGATGTCCTCGTAGCCGACCACTGCCTTCAGCGGCCCGGTGCCGTAGGTCAAGCCCGCGCTGATCTGGCTGTTGGCCTTGGTGCTGCCATTGGTCTCGCCCGCCGAATAGGCCAGGTCGGCCTTCAGTCCGCCCACCGATTTCGAATAGAACACGGCATTTTGCATGCGGATATCGATCGCCGCATAGACGTTGCGGCCGAAGAAGGTTTCCGCCGCACCGGACAAGCCATCCTCGAAGGGGTCGATGACGTCGGTCAGCAGGGTGTAGCTGGGCGTCCAGGAGCGGCCAAGGCGAACTGTGCCGAAATCGCCTTTGAAGCCTACCCATGCGTGGCGGCCGAAGATGCGCCCGCCCTGGCCCAGGGTACCGGTATCGGGGTTGTAGCCGGCTTCGAGCTGGTAGAGGGCCGAGGTGCCATTGCCCAGGTCTTCCGTCCCGCGAAAGCCCAGGCGCGAGCCCCACCAGCCGCCGCTGTCGATGGCCCAGCGCGTGGCAGCGATATCGGAGTGAGTACCGACCAGGCCAATATTGACGAGGCCGTAGACCGTGGTCGAATTCGACTGCGCGGCGGCGGCGCCGGCCAGGGTGCCGAGGACAGCGAACGCCAGCAAGGACTTTTTCATGGGTAACTCCTGTTTTGTATATTTTAGAATAGTGATTTGCGGAACCGAAACCCAGGGCTTCGTTGATCTGCGCCACCCCTATAATTTAACGTTACCCCTACGGAAGAATTCTTCGAAAGCGGGGACGCGGACGAGGGGAAACGAGCGAAATGAGGCGGGGTGGCGCACGAATGTGCTGCGGTTTTTTGGCACGGAGCCGGGCACGGCGAGGGCAAAACGGGGAAGCCGCCCTTGCACGGGCAGCGTGAATGGCTTACAGGCGCATTAGCGCTCGGCTTGAAGCTGGTCGTAGACAGCGTTGACGACTGGCGACAGCTCCTTCTTTCCGATGGCCGCTGACAGCGCATAGCCGAAGCTGCCGTCGATCCAGTAGAACACGGCCACATTGCCCTCCTGCGCGAAGCGGAATGCCGTGTCGTCCTTGCCGCTTTCGCCTGAGCTGACGTAGAGCGTCATTCGCCGGCCACTGCCATCGGTGTACATGAATTGCGCCACCGGGCCGGTGTCGCCTGGCAGCAGGCGTCCGCCGACCAGCTCGTAGCCCTGGCGCGTCAATTGGGGCGGGCGCAATTGTTTGCCCAGGCGCTTGGACAACCAGGCCACGAGGTGTTGCTGCTGGTCGGCGCCGACTTCAACCGGATGCTTGACTTCGGGCGTGTAGACGGCATGCGCGAGGGCGGCCTGGCGCGCCAGGGTGGCCATGGCGTATGCGGGCGCGTCCATGCCCTTGCCGCGCAGTGTCCAGCCGGCGGCACCGCCGGCCAGGCCTGCGCCGACCACCACGGCCACCATGGCGGCCCTGCGCTGCCAGGCCGGCAAACGCCACGCCGCGCGGGCCGGGACCTGGGGAGGCGCCGGCGGCAAGTCGAACGGCACGGGGGCATCCAGGACCTTGTCGAACAGCATGTGCAGTTCCGAATTTTGCGCGCGGTAGGCGTGCAGCCGCGCCGCCTCGCCGGGATGGTCCGCCAGATAGGCGTCGACCGCCGCTTGCCGGTCCGGCGGCAGGCGGCCATCGACCCAGGCTTGCAATTCGGCTTCGTTCATTTTACGACTTTCAAGATGGCTGCCGGCGGCTGGCCCGCCAGCAGCCGGCGCAGGTTCTCGCGAGCGCGGCTCAGGCGCGACATCACGGTGCCCAGTGGAATATCGAGCGTGGCCGCGACATCTTCATAGCGCATCTCTTCGAGCGCCACCAGCAACAGAACTTCGCGCTGGGCCGGAGGCAGTTGCTGCAAGGCGCGCTCCAGGTCGCGCAGCTCCAGCGGGGCCGACGATGGCATGGCGGGCAGATCGTCGTCGGCCAGTTCGGCCGCTGGCGGAGGCGAGCGGCGCAATTGGTCGACGTGGAGGTTGTGCATGATGCCGAACAGCCACGCGCGCAAGTCGCCATCGGGCCGCCATTGGCCGATGCGCGACCAGCCGCGTTCCACGGTGTCCTGTACCAGGTCGTCGGCGCTGGCGCTATCGCCGGTCAGCGCCCGCGCGTAACGGCGCAGGCGCGGCAGGCAGGCCAGCAGGCGCGCATGCAGGTCCCGTCCCGCGTCCTGCATGGACTTAATCCTTGACGATGTGCCAGATCTCCTTGACTTTATCGCCGTTGCGGTCGCCCGTTTTCTTGTCGCCACCAAAAAGGTAGAGCGGCCTGCCCTTGTAAGCCAGCTGCTTGCTGCCATCATCGCGGGTGATGGCCGACCACGGCGCGGCCAGCTCGCCGGTGGCCGCGACGGCAGGCCAATTCTTCAGACAGCCGTCGACGCAGGCACTCTTGCCGCTGCCGGCAACGTCCTTGTCGAAGGTATAGACGGTCATGCCGGCGGCATCGACATATGCGCCATCCATCTTCTTGAGTGGTTCGGCGGCGAGAGCGGAACTGCTGACCAATGCGGCGAGCACCAGGGCGAATAATTTCATCTCAAAATCTCCTAATCAGGTGGGAAGTATGGCGTATACGTAGCGCGCAGCCGCACTATTCCCTTCCGCCAGAAATATTTTCCAAGGGCTGAGAGACTGCCATTCAAGGGATATTCTCAATGCTGAGAACGAAGGGCGGACCGCCTTTGTGACGGCGCCGTTCGTGGAAGGCATGGTGGACGGCACGATGCCGATTATTTTTGACAGCGAAGCGGTGGGTGCCAGCTGTCCTGGGAAAGGGTCCATGCCTTGAAGGTCTTGCCGGACCCGGGTGTGCTGCGCAATTCGGCCAGCACTTCGCTGCTGGCCACCCCTTCTTGCAGTTTGCTCTGCCATTGCCTCGCCCATGTGGCCATGGCGGGGTCATGCCCGGTGTTGGCCAACACCTTGAGGGCTTGGCGCGATTTGGCGCTATTGCCGGCGTAGGCATTCACGAGGGCAACGGCGCGCGCGTATTCGTTCACTCCAGAGCCGTTTTTCCAGGCAAGCTCGGCAGCGGTCAAGGCGGTGTCGCTCAGTGCCTCGCCGGAATCGAGTTCGGCGCGCAGCAGGGCGTAAGCGGCTTCGGCCGATGCCGGATCGGCATTGACGGCGTCGGCCAGATTGCGGCGCGCCGCGGCCAGGCTGTCCACCTTGGCTGCACCTTGCTGTCGGTTTGCCAGGCGCAAGTGTGCCATACCCAGTAAATACCGGGCTTCGTTGTTGCCCTTGGCGCCGCCGGCGAGCGCGCCCAGGTCGGCGATGGCGTCCTCCGGATTCCCCCAGTCGATCTGCGCACGGCCGAGGGCGAGGCGCGCAAGCGGGTGCTGGGGCGTGCCGTCGGGCCTGGACGTCATGTCGCGCAGCAGGGCTTCGCCGGTGGCGCGGCTGGGGCACGCTTTGAGGGTGGCGTCGATCATCACGTAGTCGGTGACGCTGTTGGGCAGGTCAGTGTAGGCGATCCGGGCAGCTGGCAGGGCCGGCACTTCCACTTGCGACTCAATGAGGGAAGTCCGGCGATAGCGCCACAGCTCATTGCTCAGTTGCTTGAGCTTGATGCCGAAAGCCGTTTCGAAGGCGGCGGTGGCGGGCACATCGCGGTTGGCCAGGTCGAGATACCGGGCCAGGCGGGTACGTTTGTCTTCTGTCGACAGCATGAAATGGGTCAGCAGCCACGAACGGGCGGCGACCTCCAGCTTGAGGTCCGCCGCGCCGGCTGTCGTGCTGCTATCTTTGTCGTCATCCTTGTCGTTGAGCAGGTCGGTATAGCTCAATTTAGCAGGGCTGCCTTCTTCGAGGAAATTCAGGTAGCGTCCGATATTGACGGGCGATCGGCCGATCGCCATCTGATCGTCGGAGAAGCGGACCGTGGCGAAATACAGGGCGAAGCCATCGATGAACGAGCGCGGCGTGCGGATGGTGGTGTGGCGGTACAGGAAGTGGCGGGCATAGCCTTCGAACAGGTAGTTCAGCGTATCGTTGGTGGCCCCCTTGAGCAAACTCGCATTTCCGAGCTCAACAATTGGATCCATCAAGATGCCGGCGGCCAGCACGCCCTCGCTGCAACTGTTGTACAGGCCGACAGCGTCGAGCGGCTTCCCGTCCGCGTGCCGGTCCAGGGCCGCATTGCGCCGGTGGAAGTACAGCGTGAGCTTCGGTTCGCGCGGCCGGGGCCTGAGGTAAGGCTTGGTGTAGGCCCGCAGCATGAAATCGAGCCTTTCCATATTGTTCAAGAGCTGGAAGGCGTTGTAGCGGGACGTGTCGGAATAGACCACGAAGTGCTCGCTTTCCGCCTTGAACCATTCGGACTGGTCTTTCAGGCCCTGCACGACGACCCGCTGTGCGGACGGAACAGGAGCGGCTTGCTGGGCGCTGGCAGCCTGGCTGCTCAGCAGGGTCAGCGCCGTCAGGACACCGGAGCATAGGTGGCGTTTCATCTTCTTGTCTCCGTTCGATCGCGACGATGTGTGATCGCGAGTGATTTGTATGTTGAATATAATTGCGGTCTGACCAAGATTAACTTACTCGGGGAGCTTGAGGCAAACTTTCTTCGTACCGGTCGTTATCACCAACGACGTCGCATACTCCACTGCACGGACCGATCACCGAGAACGCCCGCGCCAAGTCTCACCCAATCCGGGACGAAGTGTTTTGCAGGCGGTTGCAATGAGCGCAAAGCCGGTCAGGTCGAAGGCGCTGG
>CAMLHI010000007.1 GCA_946479705.1 uncultured Oxalobacteraceae bacterium | reverse complement strand
CGGCCAGCAGGGCGCAGCCCAGCAGGACCAGCGCGCGGCGGACGATGGTGTGTATCGGGCGGTGCTGCGGTCTCATCGGCTTTTTCCTGGGGGCGTGGTGGAAGGCGTGGCGGCCTCGGACTCGAGCTTCCACACTAGGGGAACGAGCGCCGGCGTGGCGCCATCCGCCGCATTTTTGCTCTTGTAAGCGCGCAGGTAATTGACTGCCGCTTTGTCGAACGTTGGTTCGAAGGCGACCGGCCGTATTCCGCGAATGCCGGGCACCTCGATCTCGCGGCTGGCGACGGTGACCTGGCGCGCTTTCCCGGCCGAATCGTAGCGCACGCGCATGGTCGTGGTCCCCGTGACCTGGTACTGGCGCGCAAACGGGGGATAGACCTGCAGCGCCGCTGCCGGTTTCGTCTTGGCGTCCTGGACGGGGGCGACATCCCGTCCGGGGTAACGCTGGGCAATGCCGATCAAGGTGCCGTAGCGGAAAGCGTTGAGGGCGGCGGCGGGCGTCGCGCCCTGGCGCAGGCTCTCCTGCAGCCACCATTGCTGCAATAGACATTGCGACAAGGGCAGAATCGCCGCGTAGTCTTTCCGCTCGCCCAGCAGCTCCATCGCCACCATCGGCGGCAGGGGCAGCGCCGGCCGCGCGCCGCCGGTTTGGCCGCGCTCGATGTGCGCGAGCGCGGCGTCCTGGGGCAGCGGGTCGGGCCAGGGCGCGATGGCGGGCCGGGCCTGCCCCCAGCGCGCCAGCAATTGACGCTCGCCCTTGAGCGCGATCGCACGCTGCGCCGCCGGCATGGCCTGGACACGCAGGATACGGGTGGCAAAATCGGCATATCGCTTGTCGTCCGGGAGCTTGCAGATGCGCGGCGCTTCCTTCAGCACGGTCAGAGTCGCGTTTTCGTAGTCGGCGTCGCCCGGATCGATTTGCCAGAGCGCCAGCTCGTTGTACATGCGGGCCCACAGCGCCATCGCGGTGTCGCCATCGCCAAACACTTTGCCCTGGGCCGAAACCAGATCGCGCTCTTCCGCCAGCCACAGCTGCATGATCTTTTCCATCCGTGCCAGGTGGGCCGCGGCGATCTCGTTCGCCTCGGCCCGCAGCGCCGGCTCGAGCGCCAGCTTATCGTCCAGCACGAACAATTTCGCCAGATCGCGGTGCAGGACTTTCAGAATTTGCGCTTCCTTGGCGTGGTCGATGAGCGCCGCTGCAGGCGCGGACGCGCAATGAAGTGCGAATGCCAGCGGCGCGAGGCGAACCATGGCGGGGAAAAACGGGGCAACTTTGAACATCGGCATTCTTCGAGTGAGCGGGATCGAGGCGGCGCAGGGTGCGCGCGGCGGTTTTGCGTTGTGGGCGCGGCAGTTGAGCGGATCTGTCGCCGAACTGGCTAGAGATGATGCCGTTCAGGGTGCACGCTGGCAGGAAGATTGTCCATACAAAAATGTTTTCCGCGCAGCAAAAGCGATAAAGCATGATGGCAGATAGTGGAAAATATGATGGCGTGCCGGTTCTGGGGGCACTTCCGTGAATCGATCGCAGGCTTTCCAGGCAAAGACATGGTTGCGCGCCTCGCCCAGAGCATCGCTATTCCGTGCTGCGCAGTGCGCGCTTGCAGTTTCCGGCACTACACATATTAAACGCGGCTATCGCCTCAGCCGATGGCACCAGCGCTTTTTTTAACGTCTTAGGAAAGCTCGGTCAGGCCATTCAGCGGCACGCCGGCAGCAAGCACTGGGCAAAACATTTCGTAACTGTTCAGTCCCTATGAACGCTTGTTAAAAACAGTGAGATTCCGCTTAAAAAACAGTCAAATTGATGATGATTTGCTCATTTTTTCCGCAAAAACACTAGCTTTTTACACGGCGCTCATAGCGGCTGAACAGTTACAACATTTCAACCCCGTCGATTCTGGCCAAAGCATTGGTGTTACCTTGTACCATGATCGAATATTCTCCTTCAACATCAGAGTGCGTACTTGGATAAACGCACTCCTTTACAGCGGAATGATAGCTTCCATCAATTCTTTCCTAATCGACCGGGAATGCGGCCCGAACTTCGTGTGTTGCGACGACTCGGCACCACCGGCGTCGCTGTTCGAGTTGAGATCGCGCGCGCTTTGCATGACTTCACGCGCACTTAGCGGGAGCTAACGGAACGGGTTGGATTTAGCCCGGAATTATGAACAAAATGAATATCGGCAGTCAACCGATCCTCCAGCGCGCGTAGCTGCCTCACGCATCTCCCGCTTTGTCCCCGATGGCTTAAACGGCCGCAAGTCATCAGGAGACAAGGGGTAAAACGGGTGAGCAATCGAGCAATTCGAAATGACGATCTTTATCTTGTTATTTTCGTAAAAATGAACTTGCATCCTTCCTGGCGAAACATATTTCGGCAAATCGAGCTCCACTTCTTGATGCGGTGGGACCACGACGGGATCGCCAGACAACTTATCATAATTCCATCGCACCTTCAGTTTGTAGCCTGACTGCCAGACACGGGGGATCGATACACAACAGGCTTCCTTTCCACCATTTTCCGGACTAGCGTCTGGCCCCATTCCATCGTTGACACTAAATGAGCCAATGTAAAGGTGCTTCATGTGGTTGTACCCAGTAATGCTGGCGGATGTCTTCCCGTCCTCACAGCCATATAACATCTGTAATAAACCCGCCATCAAAACACATATCCAAATCCTGCGCATAGCCAAACTCCAGATTCTCGATTCTGTTTTTGTAGGGCCAACATTGGATAAAGCGTGTGGCCGGTAGGCAACAATGTGGCGACACGATTCCAATTCTGCTCCGGCGAGGGGTTGGCGCATTTTCCTGGGCCTCCCTGCCCCCGTGACCACACATCGGATTGCAAGGCGCTGACTGTTGTGGAAGGCACTCTCAGCGCGCCGCGGTCCTTTCGCTAAGTGTCGACGGTGGGCTTGGCCGGTGCGGTCCCCACCATTCGAACCGGGGCCTGGGCGTCGCGCGGAATCGACTCCGAGAGGAGCACTGCGTCGGATCCGCCATAGACCTTTCGGAACCTCAAGTAACCGGCCCGAGCGGACAGGAACCAGGTATCGCTGCTGGCCTCGAACGGTTCGCGGCCCTGGGTGATATAGCGCGGAATGCCTTTCAACTCTTGGTACTCTTCCACCGCGAGCCGCGCGTTATCCGACATCCCGTAATCGGGCGGGCCGGGTACGGTATTGGCACGATCCGGATCCCCGGTGCTGGCGTCGAACCGGCGCTTGGCGGCAGCGAGCTTTTGCTGCCACGTTTTCAGCTGTTCAACAACCCCTGCTTCATTGTCCGGATTGCCTGGGATGAGCTTGAACCAGGCACGCGAATCATGGACGTACTCGTCAAAGAACCGCATCACGGCCTGGCTCGGCGCTTGATACCTATCCCACCAGCAGGCGATTTCTTCCCATTCGCTCTCGTGTTCATTGGTGAATCCAAGGGGCTGGGCCTTCGGGAAGCCGCTCCGCTTCCGCTTGCCGGTCAGCCATTTTTCAAAATGCTGGATCTCGATCTCAAACTCAAGGTTCGCGCTATGCAGATCGTTCTTGTCAAAGTTGGTGGCGCGCGCGAAGCTCTCGGTCTTGTGCAGCGGTAGCGAACTTTGAACACGCCGGGCAAGCCGCCAGCGCATCTGCAAGGTCGCCTGTTCGCGCATGATGGCGGTGAGCGGTCCGGCCACCTGCGTGCATTCAGCGCGATAGGCGTTGAAGTCCGCGATCGTCTTGGGCGATACCGCGAAGCGCGCTTGCGCGGTGGGGGACGCAAGCTCAAGCTTCAAAGGAACGCCCGCCAGCCTCGCGGCCTTGTACATGTACACGAGGGGCAAGCGCGACAGCATATCCGCGCCGTAGGCATCGCTTCCCTTCCCCTGCTCGGTCGGCATATAGCCACAGCCAATGTCCGAGTGCACGCCGGGAAATACCACTTCGGTCGCGTTGCTGCCAATCAGGCCGCCGACTGAAATCGAGTCCAATGGAAAGCTGCGGCGCAACTCGTGCGCTGCCACGATGTGCAGACAAGGAATATCGCCCGGGACACGCAAGCTATCATCCGCGTCGGCCCATGCCTGGTGTCCGTCAAAGACTTTGCCGAGCACGTTATTGCCCAGCGTATTGCCTAGCCCAACAGAGGCCACGGTGTCGAACAAGCCCATGAAATCGAAGGTGACGGGAAAACCTCCCAGGCTCAAGCCCGAACGTTGCGCCAGCACCGCGTCCAGCTGGCATAGGGAACGCAGCCAGTTGGCGAAGGCGCGCGCCTGCGTCGCCCCGCGCGAGAACCCGAATATCGAGATGTAGATATTGTCGACAATGCCCGGTTCGATTTTCTTTGGCGTAGCGCCTTCCGCGTGCCAGTGCTGTGAAACGTTGGCGTGCAGTTTGCGCAGCAGCTTTTCGAATTCGATGCGGGGAGCGACCAGCGATTGGTTCTGCATCTCCTCGTCGGAGAGCGGAGCGCCATCCATGGACTGCCTCGCCAATTTGGAGAGGGAAAGGCGATTCACCAGACGCTGCGCTTCCTCGGAAGAGACGAGCGGCTGCTTTAGAAAGTAGCGATGGACATTGTTGATCGCCTGAATCAGTGCCCACACGATTCGCTCGTTGCCCTTCCATCCGGTTGCGGCTCCCAGCAAGAGATCCTTTTTCTCGCCACTGTCCCCGACTTCCTTGAACGGCGAGGCGACGCCGGGAACATACACTTTGAAGAAGTGCGAATATTTATCAGGTTTGTATGCCCAGTCGACTTCGCTTGGCAGCACTCCTGGGACACTGAGGCCAGGATAGCAATCGTACAGACGGGCCACGTTGGAGTGGTTTCTTGCCTCTTCCGCCTTGACATAATTATTCTTGGTTCCGTCGAAGAAGAATCCGAAGAACAGATTGCTGCGGCATGATTGACCGGGAACCCCGAGTTTCGGAACCTCGCGCGAAATTGCTGCATCAAGCTGCCCTTGTTCAGCAAAATTAAAGAGTGCTTTCATGTCGCTGGCATTGGAGAATTCAGGGCCGATTAACGAACACAGTTTCGCAGTCATGGGCGCTCCTCCTCAATCTCCTTCAGTCTTTGGACCGCTCTCTCAAGTCCAGCGGCATATTTCTGCTTGAGCCACTGTGGATAATTTGGGTCAGAAGGGCCGGTGAATTTCTTAACGTCATTGCTACTATATTTACTATCAACCTCCCAAGCTTCGCTTATCGCTTTTTGCGGATCCTTATCCAAGCGCAAAAGAAGTTGCTCATAAGTATCAACAAAACCTCTTTGTGTTTTCCGGTAAATTTCCCACCTTGATCGACGATATTCAATACTGGGAACCGGCCATCCCCGGACTGTACCGGGCCACTTTTCATGGTCTGGCTGATAATCGCTGGATACCAGTTCAACATCCCCTGCGGCCGTACGAATTACCCAAAGCTCGCCGGCTTTACCGTTGATATATGGAGGAACTTCAACAGTGAAGGTGTTTTTAACCTCAGACAAGGGTTTATCCGTTTTAGCCACCAGAAAATTCGTCGTTCTAACTTGCACCCGTATTCCAGGCGCCCATTTTTTCGGTAGATCAAAACAGCACATAGTTCCGCCGGCAGCGAAAGGTTCCACTAGCTCACCACCAGCCGTATTCGCAGGATTTTCCGGGTCAATCAGCACATAGGTAAATTCATTGCCGGTATAGTTCACGCCGTGCACGCTGACTGACACACGATCCTTTGCCAATGCGGCGCCAATGGATCCGCAGCCAGATAAACATAACACCGCAGCCGCTAGCAATGCCCTCGCTGTCGTTGATAGAAACTTCCGAAATTGTCGTATTCTGGTCAAAATATCCTCGCGAATTATTCAAAAAGTGCTACGCAACGGGTGTGCTGCCACGATGCGCAGACGAGGAATATCGCCCGGGCAACGCAAGCTATCATCCGCGTCGTTCCATGCCTGGAGTCCGTTGAAGACTTTGCCGAGCACCTTATTGCCCAGCGTATTGCCTAGCCCAACAGAGGCCACGGTGAAGTCAAGCGATTTGCCGCGACTTCGCTTCGCGCCATTCGACGAAGCGCGCAGTCATCGCGCGATCGTCCAGAACCAAGCCGGAACTCAACCACTCGGCACACCATTGCATCCTCGTAACCTCGTCTGCCGTCGCGACCGCAGCCACGCGCAGGGCTTTCGATAACAGTGCGTGACGCTCCGACGGCAAATGCGATACTTGCCCTACCCTATCCTCCACCCTGACCCACATCTCATCGGCAGCGCTATCGTCGACCAGCAATCCAAACTGCGCATCGCTGAGTGTCGGTCGATCCGCAATTTCCGGAGCCTCGTCCGAGGCCTCACACGCCAGCTCCTGCCAGCGGCCCGCACGGTCGATGTAATGCCACGCGATGGACCGGCCGAGCATCTGGCCGCGTTGTTCCGGCGTCAAAGTGCGGAATATCGCTGGCAGCCGGCGCGTGTCCGGAAAGCGGAAGTTAAACCGTTGGTCTCCCGCCTCCACAACGCACCACGCTCCAAGGCGAGCGCCGATCCCCGCAGCAGTTTCATATGTAGCGACCATGCTCAACATTGGCATTCCACTGCAGCGCGCCAGCAATTCGCCCAGGCGAGCGTTTGCAGACTCGAAGCGAAACACAAAGGGAGATACGTCCCGCGTCTCATCGGAACAGGACGGCGTGCCCTCAAACAGCAAAATCGGCTGATTTTCGACAGCCAGAGCCGCCCGATAAGCGCGGTGGACACCGGGCAGGAATACACCATCGATCACACACACGAGACGCGCACCGGGGGGCAATCCAGCGTCGCGCTGATGAATCGCGTCCAGCCAACTGGTATCGTAAGCATCAACAAACATGTCAACCCACCCTCGTAAATGTCGGCGAGGCGCCAAGCGCCTTTTTGAGGCAGGCGACGCAAATACTATTCGGCATGGCAGGCAGCGGATACGCGACCTGTTCGGGACCGATGAAGCTCTTCGTCCCAGCATGCACGGTGATCTTGCCCGGACACTGCACCGTAATATTCCCGCCTTCGATGGTGATGTTCGCCCCGCCCGCCGTCGATATGCTGATGCGCTTGGCCGCCGCCCAGTCGATATGCGCATTCGCGCTCATCACGTTAACCATGTCGCGCGCCTGCACCTTCAGCGTATCGGCCTGCGCCTGCACATCGATTGCATCCTTCGCCGCGATCATCTGCAGTCCGACGCCGCCCTCGCCGGGCTTTACCGCCCTGGCCAGCACGCCGATGGCCTGCCCGCTGTGCACGCGCATCGTCCCACCAGTGACGAACTGCGTGTCCTGCCCGCTCATCACCGTCACCGTTTCTCCGTTGGACCACTGCACGCCCTGCCCGGCCGTCACACCCAGCCCACTCCTGGCGGAAACGGCAATGACAGGAGCGCCGACATGCGGCAGCTTGCCGTCATCCCCGTCGACCATGCCCGACACCGCATCCCGCATCGCCTTCAATGGCGCCGCCTTGTCGTCGAGCGCACTGGCGTTGGCCTTGTCCGCACCGAGGTGCCCGGCCAAGCCCACCGTCTCGTGCGTGACGGCCGCCTGGCTGAAGGTCTCGCCGATCTTCACTGCTTGCTTGAGCATGGCGATGCCGGCCGAATTGTCGCCGACAGGATCACGGCTGGCCGCCGAATGGCTGATCTTGTAGCTCGATACCAGCAGCCCCGCCCCGGCCCGCACCGCACCGTAGTCGTCGGTGCGCAGCTCGGCCCCACTCCCACGCAGGCTGCCGCGGAAGTTGTCGGTGGAATGGATCAAGTGTCCAAGATTGAGCTCGCTGGCCGCATGCGATGTACGCAGCTGCACCCTGCCTTGCGCATCGGTATCGTCGAACAGCAGCTGGTTGTAGCCGGCGCCGCCGAACTCCTTGCTGCGCACGCCCCACATGGCCGCGGCGTTGCGGTGGCCCGCATGACTGGACGAAGCGCCATGCCACACCGGGCTTTTGCCGCCGGCCAGATTGCCCTGCCCCGACACCGCATGATCGTGCGCGGGCTTAAACAGTTCTGGCGCGTCGTTTTCCTTGCGCTCGCCGCCGGGCGTCGGCGGCACGCCGCCCTCACCCCTGCCGTTGTACAGCGCGCCCACGATGACAGGCCGGTCGATGTCGCCTTCGATGAACTGCACCGCCACTTCCTGGCCTATCCTCGGCAGGAACTGAAAGCCCATGCCGCCCCCGGCCGAGCGCTGCGCCACGCGCACCCAGCAGGTCGCGTCGCCGCGCTTCTGCCAGTGAAAGCGGATACGCACGCGGCCCAGCCGGTCGCAATACAGTTCATCGGCGCCGTTGGGCGAATCGGCGCCGTCCGGCCCGACCACGATGGCGCTCTGCGCGCCGTTGGCCGTCGCACGCGGACGCCCGGTTGCTTGCGGACGCCAGATAACTTCACTGGCGACAGCCTCGAAGCAGTTGCCATAGCCCGACTCACGCGCCTGCGCGAGCGCCAGCGCGAAGTCGTCCGGCGCGTCGAAGCGCACCAGTTCATCGAGCAGCTCGGGGATGGGGCCGAACAGCTCGGCCAGCGCGTGCGCCGCCTTGCCCGGCAGGTTGTTCACGCCGACGCTGGCAACGCGCAGGATCGTGAATGAAGGCGTATCGCCCAGCCGCGACAAGGGCGTGCCGGTAATGCCCAACCGCGTGCCGCCGCGCAGCGTGCGTACCGTCGAGCGGCCATTCCACTTCTGGCTGCGCGCTTCGCGCCCTTCCATCTTGATGTCCGCATAACGGCGCGCCTGCGCGGCATTGGTGTAGGCATACTGGCCCGGCGCATCGTAGTCTTCCAGCGGCGGCACCTTGGGCCCGTTTGACCATAGCGACGGTGAGGTCCCGACGATGACCTTCTTGGCCTTGTAGTCGTAGCCGATCACGGAGCACATCGTCGCGCCCATGCTGCGCTGCGAATTCAATGCCTGCACCGTATCCTGGCGCTCTCCCGATCGCGCGGCGTGAAAGCGAGTGCCGCCTTCCTGCTCGCTGCTGGGGTCTTCCGGCACGCCGCTCAGGGCCGTGCTGTCGGCGAACAGCACCATCATCGGGCCATCCTCGGCCTGCTCGAAGCGCCAGGCCAGTCCTTCTTCCGTCAGCAGGCGCTCGACAAAAACCAGGTCGGTCTCGCGATACTGGCAGCAGTAGCTGCGCTTGACGGCATCGGCCATGAAGGGCATGGCGTCGTCGCTCCAGCGCCAGCGCGCCAGCGGTGCGTACGCGTCCAGCACCTCGTCGACGATGTCCATCACCGACCTGTCTTGCCACACGCGGCTGTTGTAGACCTGGCCGAGCCGCCATATCCACGGCGAGATGCGCACGCGGTAGCGCGCCAGGCCGCCTTCGCTGCCCAGCAGGTCGATTTCGCTGACATCGCCGGAAAAGCTGGTCCGCGTGCCATCGGCCAGGCTGACGTGCAAGGCTGCCGGCTGGCCGAGCAGCGCGGCCATGTCCACGTACGCGCTGGTGGAGACCGCAATCACATCGCGCACGCCCACGCCATGGACCACATCGTCCGCCGCGAAGGCTTCCACCAGCAGCCCGCCCGAACCCAAGTCCGCATTGTCATCGCCGACGGTCAGTTCATATAGGCGCGTGGCGCTGGAAAACTGCACGACGGCAGCCAGCACCTGCTCGATCAACGCCCCGCTCATGACTCGCTCGCGACCTTTATCACGCGCTGGCCCTTGCACTCGGCCTCGCTCCTGGCGCTGCCGCCGCACAGCCGTTCGCGGCACTTGTCGGCCTCGGACACGCTGCCCAGCGTGGCGCACTGTTTGAGCTTGGCCGCAGTCTTGCTGGCGCGCGGCTCGGGATGGACCTTGGCATGGGCCACCAGCGCGGCCAGCAGCGCCACATCGCTATCGACCGGTACCGGCTTGACTTCGCGCGCGGGCTTTTTCTTCGGCGCCGCCGCCACGGTCTTCGGCTTGTCCTTGCGCGCGACCTTTACCGGCTCCGCCTTCGCCTTGGCCACCCTCAGCGCATGCTTGTCCTTTTTCGGCGCACTGCGCTCCGGCTTTTCGAGCACCTTCGCCAGTTCGTCCGGCGCCGGCTTGGGGGCCGGGGCGGCGCTGAACAACTCGGCCAGCGGCTTCTCCGCGTCCTTTGGCGGCTCGTCCAAAATCGCCGCGGTGGACACTTCCGGCTCCACTGGCGGCGCCGGCGTCACTACCGGCACCGCGGGCGGCGCGGGTGCTTTCGGCGCGGCGACTGGCGCCGCCACTACCGCCGGCGGGGCGCCGGCGTCATAGCCGGACCACACCGCGGCGCCGGCGCCCAGCGCCGCCAGCGCCACCGCGCCGATAGCCCAACGCGCCTTGCCGGCGCGGGCCGGCTGCTTCGGCTTACTCATTTTGCCGCTCTTGCTGTCGAGATTGCCCAGGATGCTGGACTGCTCAGTATTGGCGGGCTGCTCCGTTGAAAGAAGACTGGGGCGGGTCGAACCCGTGCGGCGATCCTCGCGTTCGTGCAAAATACGCTCCTTGTTAATTTAAGTATAACTTTACGCGATTCGCAAAAAACGTGAGGAAATTTTGTCTCTCAACCGTGCGCGACCGAACGAAAGTCGCGCACTCAATCGTGCGCAACTTGTAAATCCGTTAAGATATACTTTCGAGCAATGCTTATTTCATAGCATTGTCTTACCGTAAAGAGGCCCCCTTGCTGTTATTCGCTGTCGCGCTGTATTTCTTGCTGGCTTGCCTGATCAGCTGGATGGTGCTGTTCCCGGCCGGCCGCGCCTTTGTGCTGCAAGTGCTGGCCGGCGCTGGCGAACGCATGCAGCAGCGCCTGGGCCAGATGGCGCGCCGCCAGCGCAGCGAACTGGCGTCGATCCAGCAGAGCGGCAGCGTCACGCTGCGCGAGAGCACCCAATTTGTCCGCCGCCACTACCTGCTGGTCGTCGGCGGCGCCCTGTTGATCATGGTGCCGCCGCTGGTGGCCCTCGTGGCAAGCGCGCGCTCGGGCCTGCGCGGCTTCGACGACTCGACCCACGAAATCAACACCCAGGTTGCCGGCCTGCTCGAGGGCGAACACCTGGTACCCCCGCCGGCCCTGCCGCCGCTGGCCTTCATGACGGCCGAAGTGGAACAGGAGCGTCCGATGATCGCTTCCGCCAGCCGCGACTGGAGCCTGATGCATCCCTCCTACGAACAGCTGCTGCTGCGGGTGTTCCGCATCATGAAGGACAAGCACGGCTACGACATGACGATCCTGGAAGGCTACCGCAGCCCGCAGCGCCAGAACCTGCTGGCGGCGATGGGTCCGAGCGTGACCAACGCGGCGGCCTTCCAGAGCTGGCACCAGTACGGACTGGCGGCCGACTGCGCCTTCGTCCGCGACGGCAAGGTCGTCATCTCGGAAAAGGACCCATGGGCCATGCGCGGCTACCAGCTATATGGCGAAGTGGCCGAGTCGCTCGGCCTGGCCTGGGGTGGCCGCTGGAAGATGATGGACTTCGGCCACACCGAACTGCGCCTGCCCGGCGTAATGAAACGCTAACCACGGAGAGAACAGACATGCCCGGACCAGTCATCAGATTAGGCGACAAGACATCCCACAACGGCACCGTCGCGGAAGCGTCGACCATGAGCGACAGCGGCGGCAAAGGCATCGCGCGCATGGGCGACAAGGTCAGCTGCCCGATCCACGGCTCGACCACCATCACCAGCGGCGACCAGACCTGCATCATCGATGGCAAGCCGGTCGCGCGCCATGGCGACAAGACCAGTTGCGGCGCCACCTTGATCGCCAGCCAGCAATCGACCGTGGACTTCATCTGAATGCGCAACTGGATCAAGTCCACCCTGGCGGTGCTGCTGCTGTTCGGCCTGTGCTGGACCGGTGCCATCTGGTACTGGCGCGACACCAAGCGCATGCCCTCCAACGCCGACCTGCTGATTTTCATGCTGGCCCTGCCGTTCGCGCTGCTGCTGGCTGTCTGGCTGGGGCGCAAGCTGCTTGCGCTGGCTGCCGCCGCCCCGGCCGTGACGGTGAACGCCGCCCAAGCGCCCACGGCCACACCGGCCCGGCAGGCTGCCCCGGCGCTGTCCCTGCTGGCCGCGGCAGTGCGCACGCCGCATGGCGCCGCGACCGACGAACTGGCCGCGGCCATCGAAGCCCAGAATGCCCGTGCCGCGCTGGACCCGGAACTGCTCGACGATAACGGCTTCCCGCTCATGAGCGCGCGCGTGCCTGACGCCGGCGATGCCACCACGCGCGACGAGATCGCCCAATGGCTGGCCGCCAACGGCCATGCGGACGCCAGCTTCAGCGACGAGCAGTGGCGCGCCGTGCTGCTCGCCAGCGCCGTGACCACCGACCTTGCCTGGCCTGCCGCCAGCCACGCCAGCCTGGCGGCCACCGAAGGAGCGCCGCAGCCGCCGCTTCTGCAGCTGATCGCGCTGCTGCCGGCCGGCTGGCCGGAAGCACAGCGCCTGCCGCTGCTGGCCTGGCTGCGCCACAAGGTAGCGCAATGCGGCTGGCCGCTCGCGCGCATCAGCGCCTCCGCCCCCGCGCAGGCCGCCCCCGTGGCCACGCTGACGCAGCTCGCACGCCATGGCCAGACCAGCGCTGAACCGGTCCTGGCGATCGTGCTGGCGAGCGGCTCGAGCATCGGCGAAGCCAGCGTGAACGCTTTGCGCGCCAGCCTGTTTGGCGCAAACCGGCCAAACGGTATCATTCCCGGCGAAGGCGCCGCGGGGCTGCTGGTGGCCGACGCCACCCAGGCCGCCCTGATCGATGCCGACCCGCAGCCGCTCTTGTCCGCCGCCGCCGGGATGCGCGACGGCTCGGCCGACCAGAACGGCCGGCCCGATGCGGCCGTGCTGCGCAAGCTCGCCGACCACCTGCTGGAAAGCGCCGCAGTCGACGCAGCCAGCGTGGCACTGGTGCTGTCGGACGCCGACCACCGCACCGGCCGCGTCATGGAAGTCATGGCGCTGGCCGCCGGCACGGTGCCGCATCTGGACACCGCCACCGACGTGCAAGCCACCGGCACCGCTTGCGGATACTGCGGCACCGTGCCCTACCTGGTCGCGCTGGCCCTGGCCCGGCGCGACGCCATCGAGCGCGGCCAGCCGGTCCTGGCCCTGAACGTCGACGATTCCCACTACCGCAGCGCCGCGCTGGTCCGCCCGCCCGCCGCCCAATCCTCATTTGCATAACAAGAGTAATCGACGATGATCGACAACATCTGGACCACCGTTACCAACCGTCTCAGCATGGCCATCACCGGCTGGCTGGCGTTCGCCGCGCTGCTGTGGCTCGCCACCCGCCTCCTCGGCCTTCCCATCCCGTGGGCGCTGGCGCTCTTCGCCACCGCCGCGGCCATCGGCGCCCTGGTCTGGCTATGGAAATGGCGGCGCGACCGCAAGGCCGCCGGCCAGCTGGGCGACATGCTCGAACAGCAGGCCAGCAAGGCGCCGGCCAAGGCAGATCCGGCCCAGCGCCAGGAACAGGACGTCATCAAGCAGCGCATGCTCGAGGCCATCGCCACCATCAAGGGTTCCAAGCTGGGGCAGCTGTCCGGCGACGCCGCCCTGTACGAGCTGCCCTGGTACATGATTATCGGGAATCCGGCGGCCGGAAAAAGCACCGCGATCGCCAGCTCCGGCCTGCAGTTCCCCTTCGCCGACACCAAGATCATCCACGGCGTGGGCGGCACCCGCAACTGCGACTGGTTCTTCACCACCGACGGCATTTTGCTCGACACGGCAGGCCGCTATTCGGTGGTCGACGAAGACCGCGCCGAGTGGTTCGGTTTTCTCTCGCTGCTGAAAAAATATCGCAAGAAGGCGCCGATCAATGGCGTCATCATCGCCGTCAGCGTGGCCGAACTGACCGGCAACCGGCCCGAGTTCGCCATCAACCTGGCCAAGAACCTGCGCCAGCGCGTGCAGGAGCTGACCGAAAAGCTGGAAGTGCACGCCCCCGTCTACGTGCTGTTCACCAAGGCCGACCTGATCACCGGCTTCAACGAATTCTTCCAGGACGCCGAACGCGCCGAGCGCGACAAGGTATGGGGCGCCACCCTGCCCTACAGCCAGAACACCACCGGCCAGCAGGTGCTGGACCAGTTCGACGCCCGCTTCGATGAACTCTACGACGGCCTCAAGGACCTGAGCGCGGCCAACATGGCGCTGCAGTGGCGCGAGCGCATGCCGCCCGGCGTATTCACCTTCCCGCTGGAGTTCTCGACCATCAAGGCGCCGCTGCGCGCCTTCATCGCCACCCTGTTCGAGGAAAACCCCTTCCAGTTCAAGCCGGTGTTCCGCGGCTTCTACTTCACCAGCGCGCTGCAGGAAGGCGAGCCGGTATCGGCCTCTTCGCGCCGCGTGGCGCAACGCTTCGACATCAAGCTCAAGCCCGAGCACCACGAGGAAAGCCACCAGCAGCAGGGCTACTTCCTGCTCAAGCTGTTCCGCAACGTGATCTTCGCCGACAAGGATCTGGTGGCGCAATACGCCAGCCCGGCCAAGACGCGCATGCGCTACGCCGCCTTCTTCGCCGCCACCGCGCTGGTCGGCCTGGCGCTGGGCGGCTGGAGCTGGTCCTACGTCAGCAACCGCCAGCTGGTGGCCAATGTCGAAGCCGACCTGGCGCAAGCCGTCAAGGTGCAGGACAAGCGGCTCGACCTGCAGTCGCGCTTCGACGCGCTGCAGATCCTGCAGGACCGCATCGAGCAGCTGGAAAAATACCGCAGCGACCGTCCACTCTCGCTCAGCCTCGGCCTGTACCAGGGCGACTACCTGGAGCGCAAGCTGCGCGAAGAGTACTTCAGCGGTGTGCGCGAAGTGATGCTCAAACCGGTCGGCGAGGCCCTGGAAGGCTTCCTCACCGATGTCAACCGCAACGCCGCGCAGCTGCAGCCGGCCGCGCGCGCCACCGCCGAAACTCCCGCCGTGGCGGCGGCCCAGCAGTTCAAGGATTCCTCGCCGACCAGCAGCGAGGACGCCTACAACGCCATCAAGACCTATCTGATGCTGGCCGATCCGGCGCGCGCCGAACCCGGCCACCTGAACGACCAGCTGACCCGCTTCTGGCGCGGCTGGCTCGACGCCAACCGCGGGACCATGCCGCGCGAGCAGATGATCCGCGGGGCCGAACGCATCATCTCCTTCTACCTGTCGCAAGTGTCCGACACCTCCTGGCCACGGCTCGAAAACAAGCTCGCCCTGGTCGACCAGATCCGCGACAACCTGCGCCGCGTGGTGCGCGGCATGCCGGCGCGCGAACGCGTCTACGCCGACGTCAAGGCGCGCGCCGCCACCCGCTATCCCTCGATGACGGTGGCGCGCATCGTCGGCGATCAGGACAAGGAACTGGTGCTGGGCAGCTACGCAATCCCCGGCAGCTTTACGCGCGAAGCCTGGCAGGGCTACGTCCAGCAAGCTTTCAAGGACGCCGCCAACCGCGAGCTGCAAAGCGCCGACTGGGTCCTCAAGACCGCATCGCGCGACGACCTGACCCTGGAAGGCAGCCCCGAACAGATCCAGAAAGCGCTGGTGGAACTGTACAAGAACGACTACGCCAAGGAATGGCAGAAGTTCGTCCAGGGCGTGACGATCCGCGAACTGGCCGGCTTCGATGCCGCGGCTGCGGCCATGAACCGCCTGGGCGATCCGCAGGTCTCGCCGATCAACAAGCTGCTGACCACCGTGTACGAACAGACCTCGTGGGACAACCCCTCGCTGATCGACGCCGGCATGCAGCGCGCGCAAAACGGCGTGGTCGGCTGGTTCCGCGAGGCCGTGCTGCGCCAGAAGCCCTCGCAGATCAACGTCAACATTCCGTCGGCGCCATCGGGCGTGCAGAACGCCGCACTGCCGCTCGGACCGGTCGGGCGCGAGTTCTCCGGCGTGGCGCGCATGGTGGTGGCGCGCGACCAGGGCGCCTCGCTCATGCGCGGCTACATGGAACAGCTGTCCAGGCTGCGCGGGCGCTTCAACACCATCAAGAACCAGGGCGACCCAGGCCCCGGCGCCAAGCAGCTGATGCAGCAGACGCTCGACGGCACCGGCTCGGAACTGGCCGACGCCCTCAAATACGTGGATGAACAGATGCTGACCGGGATGACCGACACGCAAAAGCAGGCGATCCGCCCTATCCTCGTGCGTCCGCTGATGCAGAGCTTCGCCGTCATCGTCAAGCCGACCGAAGGCGAGATCGACAAGGTCTGGGCCGCCCAGGTGCTGCAGCCCTTCCGCCAGAACCTCGCGGCCAAGTTCCCTTTCTCGACCGAGTCGAAGTCGGAAGCGAGCAACGAGGAGATCGGCCAGATCTTCGGCCCGCAAGGCGCCATCGCCAAGTTCTTCGATACCACCATCGGCCCGCTGGTGGTGCGCCGCGGCGACGTCGTCAGCGCCAAGACCTGGGCCAACATGGGCGTCAACCTGTCGCCCGCGGTGGTGAGCAGCTTCCCCGGCTGGATCGCTCCGCTGTCGGCCGGCGGCGTGGCCAACGCGGCCGCTTCCAGCGGTGGCGAGGCGCAAACCCTGTTCGACCTGCAGGCCCTGGGCGCCGCCGGCGCCAGCGAATTCACCATCGAGATCGACGGCCAGGCGCTGCGCTGGCGCGGCCAGCCGCAGCCCTGGGTACACATGGCATGGCCCAACCCGCAGGGCGTGCCGGGCTCGCGTATCTCGGCCATCACGCCGGAAGGCCGCACCGTGGTGCTGCTCAACGAACCGGGCCACTTCGGCCTGAAGAAAATGGTGGAAGCGGCCAAGCGCAAGCGCAAGGATAATGGCGTCTTCGAACTAAGCTGGGATAACGCCGGCGTGGTCGTCACCGCCAACCTGAAAATCGTCGGTACCAGCAAGCCGGCCGCCGCCCCGGTGCAAAACAGCCAGGGGTTCAAGCGCCTCAAACTTCCCGACACCATCATTGCTGCCGCAGCGCCAGGAGGTGCCCAATGAGCCGCGCATCCACCCCGACCCCGGTCGGTTATTTCGGCAAGATCCCCAGCCGCGGCGACTTCGTCAAGGGCAGCGATAACCCTGCCCTGATCAAGGTACTGGACGACTGGCTCGCCAAGGCCATGGAGCTGATGAGCGCGGACGCGCGCTGGAAGCTGAGCTACGATGCCGTCGCGCCGCTGCACTTCGCCTTCATCGGCCCGCGCCGCCGCCACGCTATTGCAGGCCATATCGTGGCCAGCAGCGACCAGTCCAGCCGGCGCTTCCCGTTCCTGATGATGAGCACCATGGAAGTGGCCGACCCCGGCACCTTCGTGCCGGACGCCCCGTTGGTGCTGAACCGCCTGTGGAACCGCCTCGAAACGCTGAGCAACGGCGTCGTCACCGCCACCGACGCCTCCGCGCCGCTGCAGGACATCGCCACCCACGTCATCGACCTGGACCTGCGCACTGCCGCCTACGACGCCGCCTTCGAAGACTTCCTCGATATGCAAACCGTGGGCGCGCTCGATGGCATGCTGGCGCAGGCCGGCTACGAAGGCTCGGTGCGCCAGATCCTGCTGGCGCTCGGCCTGCTGCTGCAGCCGGTCCTGGCCAGCAGTTCGAGCCGGCTGGAGAAAAGCCTGTTGCTGCCGCTGCCGACGGACCCGATGTACCGCAATTTGGTGGCCGCGTTCTGGATGCACCTGATCACGCCCTTCCTGGCGCGCGCCGATTTCGAGCTGGCGATGTTCATCACCCGCATCGAGCAAAAGCCGGTATTCGTGCTGGGCTTCAGCGGCGCCTCGGCCCAGACCCTGCAGGCGCTCATGGACCCGCAAGCCGGCCAGGAGCGCCACATCGGCTTCGACCAACTGGACTGGGTCGAAGAGCAGGTCGACGACGACTACGCCATCAAGAAGCTGTCCACTTACCTGGCGCAAGCCAACCTGTCACTCAAGTCCGCGCTCGATTCCCTGTGCACGGCCTTTATCGGAACCTGATCATGCATCGACTGGCATCCATCTTATTATGTATGGCCTGCGGCGCCGCCGCACTGGCGCAGACGGCCGCGCCGCAGCCGGGCCAGGTGCTGGCCACCGGCACCGTCCCCGACGAGGCCACCAAGGCCAGCGTGCTGGCGCGCCTGCGCGAAGTCTACGGCGCCGACCAGGTGGTCGACCAGATCGGCGTGGGCCAGGTCTCCACCCCGGCCAACTGGAACAGCTACGTGCAAAAGCTGATTACGCCCGATCTCAAGCAGATCAGCCGCGGCCAGCTGAAGATCGACGGGAACTCCGTGAGCCTGCGCGGCGAGGTCGCCAACGAAGCGCAGCGCCAGAAAATCGCCAGCAACGTCGCCACCAGCCTCAATCCGACCTACACCGTCAACAACGGCCTGCGCGTATCGGCCGCCGAACAGGGCATCCTCGACAGCACCCTGGCCAACCGCACGGTGGAATTCGAGAGCGGCAAGGCCACGCTGACGCCTGCCGGCCGCGCGATCCTCGACGAGATGGCCACCGCCATGCTCAAGCTCAAGGAGCGCAAGATCGAGATCATCGGCCACACCGACAACCTTGGCCTGCCGGCCACCAATCTTGGCCTGAGCCAGGCGCGCGCCGAGGCGGTCAAGGCTTACCTGTCCACGCGCGGCATCAAGGGCGACCTGCTGACCGCCAGCGGCCAGGGCGCCGACCGCCCGGTCGCCAGCAACGACACCAGCGATGGCCGCGCGCGCAACCGCCGTATCGAATTCCGGATGGCGCAGTAAGCGCCCCCATATCACGCACAAGGAAGATCATGTTTTCAGCCGAGCAGTTACTCAACCCGATCAGCGCCGAGCAGCCGTCCGGCATCAGCCTGGCGTTTTCGCCGGAACTCGACGCCATCGCCCATGCCCGCAAATTCGACGATCCCTCGCTCGACCAGGGCGAATGGGTCACGGACCTGAAGGAGGCCGACTGGGATTTCGTGGTGCGGCGCTGCGCCGCGCTGCTCGAGACCACCAGCAAGGACCTGCGCCTGGCCGTGTGGCTGACCGAAGCGGGCACCCGGCAGTACCGCCTGCGCGGACTGGCCGAAGGCCTGCGCGTGCTGGCCGGATTGCTGGAGCGCTTCTGGGACCAGGGCCTGTACCCGCAGTCGGACGATAGCGACCACGATCAACGCATCGGGAACCTGAGCTGGATGCTGGGGCAGATTCCGGCCCTGCTGCGCGGGATTCCCGTGACCGATGGACGCGGCAGCGCGTACTCGCTGCTCGACTTCGACATCGCCCGCAAGGCTGGCGACGGCAAGCTGGCCGACCTGGAAGCGGCGCGCAGCGCCAATTCGGCGGCATTTCGTACCCTGTTCGCGGCCGACGCAAAAGCCTGCGTGGAGGCCCTGCTGCAGCTGGAACGGGCCGCCGACCAGCGCCTGGGCCGCGAGAGTCCCGGCTTCGTGGGCGCGCGCGACGCGCTCGATCATCTGGTGCGCCTGATTCCCGCACCGTCGGCGCAGGCACCGGTGGCGGCGGACACACCGGCAGCGGATGGCGAGGTGCCGCCACCGGCCGCCCAGCCCGCAGCGCCGCCGGGCGCGATCGGCTCGCGCAAGCAGGCCATCGCCCAACTGCGTGCCGTGGCCGATTTCTTCCGCCGCACCGAGCCGCACAGCCCCGTGTCCTACTTTGCCGACAAGGCCGCCAACGCGGGCGAACAGGACCTGCACACCTGGCTGCGCTCGGTCGTCAAGGACCCGACCTCGATGGCGCATATCGAAGAGCTGCTCGGCGTGCCGCCCTCCAACTAAGCGGCGTCAGACGATGGTGTAGGCGAACTGGCCCTGGTCGTTGGCGCTGACCTCGATGCGCGAGATGCTCGCGCCTTCCGCCATCTTCGCCAGTACCGATTCGGCGACTTCAGGCAGCAGGGTCCCGTTGAGGATATTGTCCACATTGCGCGCACCCGAATCGACCTCGGTGCAGCGCGCCAGCACCGCCTCCACCAGCGCCTCGTCATAGCTGAACTGCGCCTTATGGTTGACGGCGATGCGCTGGGCGATCCGTCCCAGCTTCAGTTCGATGATCCGCACCAGCACCTCGTCGCCGAGCGGGTAGTAGGGAATCACCTTCAGGCGGCCCAGGAAGGCCGGTTTGAACTGCTTCATCAGGTGCGGTCGGATCAGCTCTTCCAGCGCATCCGGCGCCGGCACCTCTTCCTCGCTCTTGTTCAGGCACGCCTGCATCATCGCGCTCGACGCCACGTTCGAGGTCAGGATGATGATGGTGTTCCTGAAGTCGATCTCGCGCCCCTCGGCGTCATCCATCACGCCCTTGTCGAACACCTGGAAGAACAGCTCCATTACGTCCGGGTGGGCCTTCTCGACTTCATCGAGCAGCACCACGCTGTACGGATTGCGGCGTACCGCTTCGGTCAGCACGCCGCCCTCGCCGTAACCCACATAGCCCGGCGGCGATCCTTTCAGGCCCGATACGCTGTGGGCTTCCTGGTATTCGCTCATGTTGATGGTAATGAGTTTGCGCTCACCGCCATACAGCACATCGGCCAGCGCCAGCGCGGTCTCGGTCTTGCCGATGCCCGATGGCCCCACGAACAGGAACACGCCCTTCGGCTTGTTCGGATCGTCCAGGTTGGCGCGCGAGGTGCGCACGCGCTGGGCCACCGCTTCGATGGCGAAGGGCTGCCCGATCACGCGTTCTTCCAGCAGGTCTTTGAGGTTCAGCACCGTCTTGATTTCGTCCTTGACCATTTTCCCGAGCGGGATGCCGGTCCAGCCGGCGACGATTTCGGCCACCACATGGCCATCGACCTGCACCGGCACCATCGGCGTCTCGCCCTGGAGCGCGCGCAGTTCCGTCACCAGCGCCTGCACATCCTTGCCGGCGCTGGCGCCACCCTCGCCCGCTTCCTCCAGCCAACGGCGGCCCTGCATGATCTGTTCGCTCAGCGCCTTTTCCTTTTCCCAGCGTTCGGCCAAGCTCGCATGCCGAGCCGCGCAACCGGCGCGATCGGATTCCAGCTCACCGAGGCGCGCGCCATGATCGGCGCCGGATGCCTGTTCGCGCTTGAGCGCGGCGGCTTCGGCATCGATGCGTTCCAACCTGCGCGCCAGGTTCTCGATCAACGCCGGCGTGGCATTCTGGCCCAGCGCCACCTTGGCGCAGGCGGTGTCGAGCACGCTGATGGCCTTGTCCGGGAGCTGGCGGCCCATGATGTAGCGGTGCGACAGCCGCACCGCTTCGGTGATGGCTTCGTCGTAGACGCGCACGCCGAAATGCTTCTCCATCAGCGGCGCCATCCCGCGCAGCATGGCGAAGGCCAGTTCCTCGCTCGGCTCTTCCACCTTGATGACCTGGAAGCGGCGGGCCAGCGCGGCATCCTTCTCGAAATACTTCTTGTACTCGCCCCAGGTAGTGGCGGCGATGGTGCGCAGTTCGCCGCGCGCCAGGGCCGGCTTGAGCAGGTTCGCCGCGTCGTTCTGGCCGGCCTGCCCGCCCGCGCCGATCATCGTGTGCGCCTCGTCGATGAACAGGATGATGGCGTGCGGGCTCTTTTTCACTTCGTCGATGACGTTCTTCAGGCGGTTCTCGAACTCGCCTTTGACCGAAGCGCCGGCCTGCAGCAGGCCCATGTCGAGCGTGTGAATTTCCACACCCTTGAGCACATCGGGCACGTCGTTGTCGGCAATACGCAAGGCCAGGCCTTCCACCACGGCGGTCTTGCCGACGCCGGCCTCGCCGGTGAGGATCGGGTTGTTCTGGCGCCGCCGCATCAGGATATCGATGGCCTGGCGGATTTCAGTGTCGCGCCCGATCACCGGATCGACCTTGCCATCGCGCGCGCGCTGCGTGAGGTTAGTGGTGAACTGGTCCAGCGCCGGGGTCTTGGACGCCGCCTTCGATGCGAGCTCGCCCACCGGATCGCTGCCCTGCTGCGACGGCGCAGCCTGCGCCGGAACGGCTTCCTGGGAACCGGCTGCGATCCTGTCGAGCTTATGCTTGATCTGGTCGACATCGAATTGATCGAACAGCTTCGAGCCGCGGTAGGCCAGCTGCGACAGCTCCGGGTCGGTCAGCAATGCCTGCAGCAGATGGCCGCTGCGAATCTCGATGGCGCGCCCGGAACCGATATCGAGCGAGGCGATCAGCCAAGCGTTTTCGAACAGCTTGGGCAGGCGCGCCGAAAATACCGGCGTGCGCGAGTTGCCGCTCTTGAGGCGACCGACTTCAGCCTGCAGGTCCGCTTCCAGCATGCCCGGGCTGATGCCGCACTGGCGCGCGATGACGGAAAAATCGCTTTTCGGCTGCTCCAGCAGCGCCAGGAACAGGTGTTCGAGATCGACCTCATACTGGCCCAGCGAGACGCAGATACTGGCCGCGCGCGTGGCGGCGGTGCGGCTGGTGTCGTTCAGTTTTCCGATCAGCGTTTTGAGGTTGATGCTCATTGTGGTTCCTTGTTGTGATGGTGATGCCGTTACAGTGCATGTATGTCGTAGCGCACGTCGGCGCGGTCGCGCGCTTCGCCGCCGGTCAGGAGAAAAGTGTCCCAGCCGAGCCGTCCGCCGCTGCGCTGCTCTTCCAGCGCGGCGCCCTGCACGTCGGCCGCGCGCAGCACCAGCTGCACTTCGTATTCCAGCGCCACGCCGGTGAACATGGTCAGCATGCTCTTGAGCGCCCGCGCGGCTTTCCCGCCCGGCAGGAAGGCTTCGAAGCGTTCGCGCCGCAGCGGTCCGATGACCACGCGCATGCGCAGGTCGCGCTGCCACACACGCGCGCCGGCCATGGCTCCCGCGCCCAGCACGGCGTTGGCGCTGCCGATCCGGGTCTGCTGGGCGGTCGGCACGTCGTACCAGCAGCCGACGAACTGCTCGGTGCCGACCTTTTCACCGAAATAGTCCGACAGCACGCGGGCGATCTGCACCGCCGAGGCGGGCCGGTGCCGCATCGAGGCGGCGAAGTAGCCCATCGATTCGTCCAGCACTTCACCGCCCTCGTCGCCGGCCAGGCGGCGCCGCAGCGACTCGTTGCCCAGCCCCGCGAGCGAGAGCAGCAGCGGCAGGAAGCTGTCGGTGCCGTCCAGCTGGTACTTCAGTTCGAGCCGGTACTTGCGCCAGGCTTCATAGAACAGGGCCAGCGAACGGTTCGAAAAGGTGTCGAGAAAGGCGCGCGGGCCTTCGTCCTTGTCGTACAGGACGTGCGCCGCGATGCGTTCGGTGTAGTGCGCCGGCAGCGCGCCGTTCGCCCCAAGCAGTCCCATGAACGAGGGCGTGATGCGCACGTAGCGCAGGGTGGCGTTGCGCAGCGCCTCGCCCAGCGAGCGGCTGTCGCGCTTGATGTCGCGAGGTTCCGGCTGGAGCGCTTCCAGCTGGCTGGCCGGGAAGTTGAGCGAGGTGGAATTCTGGAAGCGCAGGAAGTTGGCCACCGCCCCTTCCTTGACGGCGCCGTGGCGCTTGAGCCAGAGCTCGAGCATGCGCACCGCCTGGAAGTACTCGAAGCGGTGCGGCTGCGCGAACAGGCGTTCGATTACAGCAGGCTCAAATCGCCGCTGCGTGGTGTGCATTTCAATAGCTCTTCTCCGGATTTGTTCGACACGATCACCAGCTGGGCGAAGCTGTTGGCGTGCACATACAGGCCCAGGAAGCGTTCGATGATGTGGGCGAAGGCGTGGATGCCGCTGCCCACGAACGCTTCCTCGTCGATCGTCAGGCGCACTTCCATGCCGCGCACCAGGCAGGCGAACGGATTGCCCTGCAGCCAGGCGGTGGTGGCCTTGTGCTCGATGGCGGTCAACCCGCCGATCTGACGCTGGGTGGACGGTGAGCGCGGCAGGTCGTACAGGGTCAGCATCTCGCGGAAGGCATCGAGGCCGCCGTCGGTGAGCGAAAGGTGGTTCAGCGACAGGTGCGAGATCAGGCGCCAGTGCGCGCCGCGGCCGCGTTCGAAACGCTGGGTCTGGGTCGGCTTGCGCAGGAAGCTGATGCGCTTGACGCTGGAGCCGCCCTCGACGGTCAGGTCGCCGCCCGGCAGGCCATAGGTGAGCAGCGACGGCAAGTCGCGGTTGGTGCAGGTGACCTCGATGCTCAGGGTGCCGGTTTCGATCGCGGCCGGATCGAAGTCGATGTCGACGATGCTGATCTGGGTCTCGTGACCGGGGCTGCGCTCGGCCAGGCCCTCGTCGCGCCGCATCACCCAGTAATGCCCGCTGCCTTCCGGCGTCTGGCCGTGCCGCAGCGAGTAAAAGGGCCGGAACTGCACCACCGATTCGCCCTGCGGGGTCTGGCGCACCAGCTTGACCGAGTCGATCGACTGGATCTCGAAGGCGAAGGCGCGGCGCGAATCGGCCAGCACCGAGTAGCTGGCCTTGGTGTGGCTCAAGCTGATCGGTTCGCCGCGTTTGCTGAACAGGTTCACCACCGGCGTGCAGCCCACGCGCAGGTTGTTGGTCGACAGCGTGCCGAGGGTGCGCGCGGTGTTCGAGTCGGTGCGCAGGCCCGACAGCGCCAGGTGCAGCGTGATGGTGAGCGCCCCTATCGGCACGAGCGCGCCCATCGCCGCGAGGTCGATGTCGATAAAATTGAATTTTTCGGGGAAGCAGAAGTATTCGGTGAGCAGGCGGTAGGAGGTGTGCGAGCGCGCCGAGAAATCGATCAGCGCATCCTCGTCATCGAAGCCGACGGCCGATACCGCGCTGGCGGGCAGCTGGTTCCAGCGGCGGCTATGGTCGGCTTCGACGTAGCAGGCGACGGTGCGCATGAACAACGCATCGCGCAGGGCCGCGCAGAAGGACGGCTCGCCGTCGATGAATACGCGCAGCTTGCCCAGGCCAACCTGGGCGATCGCCAGTTGCGGGCTGGTGCAGGCGATGGTGATGCTGATGCTGGAGGTGGCGCCGGCCGGCGTCCGTATGGTGGCGGGCGGCGCGATGATCGCATCGAAGCTCGCGCGCGTGAGCGCCAGCGGCGCCACAGTGACCGGATAGGCGGTGCGGAAGATGCACTCGCCGCCACGCACCTCCTCCGATTTGAGCTCGGTGCCGCGCGGGATCACGGTGGCGGCGGTCAGCTGCGCCGCCGCCTCGGCGTAGTCCATATGGGCGATCGAGCAGGACGGGAACGGGCGCAGGTAGTGCGGGTACAGCACCTCGAATAGCGCCTCGGTGAATTCGGGATAGTCGTCGTCGAGTCGCTTGGCGATACGCGAATTGAGCAGCGCGAACGATTCGATCATGCGTTCGATGTGCGGGTCTTCGCACACCTCGCCGCCGATCAGCAGACGGCCGGCGATCTTCGGGTAGCGCTCCGAGAATTCGCGCGAGTAGCGGCGCAAGAATCCCAGTTCGCGTTCGTAATAGGGAAGTAACTGTTCCAAGCTCACGCTCCGACAAGCGCGGCACGGCGCGCTTTGCTGATGGTGTAATGCAGGCTCGATGGCTGCAGGACGGCGTCGAAGTTGACCGGTTCCTGGCTGGCCCGGACCACCAGCAGCGCGGTGATCGCGAAATTGAGGCAGTTAATGGCGTCGTCGCGCACTTCCAGCGAGGCGCGCACGTTGCGCAGGCGCGGCTCATGGCGCGCGATGGCTTTTTCCAAACAGGCGCAGATATGCGCGCGGTCGTTGGGGCTGGAGAGCGAGCGGCCTGCGAAATCCTGCATGCCGTACGTCACCAGCGAGCGCCCGCATTCCGGATACTGCTTGAGCAGCAGCTCCGGAATGGCGGTGCGCGTATTAAGCAATGCTTCCAGGTCGCGTGCGACCGAGTCCTTCAGGTCCTCGATCGACAGGCGGGTCACCGTTCCGCTTGAGGCGCCATGGACCGGCGCATCCATCAGCCGGTCGAACAGTCCAGGCGTAAAACCCTTCATCGGCGCCTCTTCGCGAATTAATTAAGCCGTACGGTTGGTCGACAGGTCCCAGCCGCCCGAGGTGTTACCACCCGAACCGCCGCCGACCTTCTGCTGGGTGTACTTCCACTTGACCTTGGAGTATTTCAGGGACACGTCTTCGGTCAGGATGTCGCCTGGCTGCACAGCTGGCGATACGCTGCTGATCAGGACATTTTCCAGTTCGATTTCGAAGTACTTCACGCGGTCGCCCTGGCCATCGGCGCGCAAGAATTCCAGCTTGGCCTTCGGCAGCGTTTTACCCGACGAGCAATTCTGCAGCAGCAGTGGCGTGGACAGGTCGGCCAGCTTCGAGAGCACGATGTCGCGGTGCTCGGTGCGCTCGGCGGTGTGACCGCCGCCGGTCGATGCGGTGGCCGATTTCGGCTGCAGCACTTCCCAGTTGACCGATTTGACTTCAATCCAGTCCTTGTGGCTGGAATCGGCGGACTCGCCTTTGATGCCGTCGATTTGGAGGTAGACGTCGATTGCCATTGTGTTCCTTTCAGTTGTTTAGGTAGATTACGATTTGGTCGATGCAGGCAGCTCCGCGACCAGTCGGAGTGAAACGGACAGCTCGTCGAGCTGGAAATGCGGACGCAGGAACGACACCGCGCGGTACACGCCTGGGCGGCCCGGCACTTCGGACACCTGCACCGACGCTTCGCGCAGCGGGAACTGGGCCTTCTGTTCCTGGCTGGCGTTGTCGTCGAGCAGAACGTACTGGGTCAGCCATCGGTTCAGGAAGTCCTCGACATTGGAGGCGGCGGCAAAGCTGCCGATTTTGTCGCGCATCATGGCCTTCATATAGTGGGCGATGCGCGAGACGGCGAAGATGTACTGCAGCTGGGCCGACAGCACCGCGTTGGCATTGGCCGCATCCGACGCGTACTTCTTGGCCTTCTGGGCCGACTGGGCGCCGAAGAAGGCGGCGTAGTCGGTGTTCTTGCAGTGCACCAGCGAGATGAAACCCAGGTCGCTGAGCTCCTTTTCGCGCCGGTCGGTGATGGCGATCTCGGTCGGGCACTTGAGCGCGACTTCGCCCTCGTCGGTCTTGAAGGTATGGGTCGGCAGGTCTTCGACCAGGCCGCCGCCTTCCACGCCGCGGATCGCCGCGCACCAGCCGAAGTCCTCGAAGGCGCCGGTCAGCTTGGTGCCGAAGGCGTAGGCGGCGTTACACCACAGGTACTTGTGATGGTCGGTGCCGTCCACGTCCTCGACGTAATTGAAGCCCTCGGTCACCGCGCCATCGGCAGGGTTGAACGGCAGGCGGCCCAGGAAGCGCGGCAGGGTCAGGCCGACGTAGCGCGCATCCTCGGATTCGCGGAACGACTTCCACTTGGCGTATTCGATGGTGTCGAACACCTTCGACAGGTCGCGCGGCTTGCCCAGGTCGCTGTACGACTCCAGGCCGAACAACTCCGGCGAAGCGGCCGAAATGAAGGGCGCGTGCGCGGCCGCGGCGATGTGCGACATCTGCTCGACGAAGTACATGTCTTCAGGCTGGCGGGTGATCTCGTAGTCGCCGATCAGCGCGCCGAACGGGGCGCCGCCGAAGGTGCCGAATTCCTCCTCGTAGACCTTCTTGAACATGGTGCTCTGGTCGAATTCGAGCGCGCTCTGGAAGTCCTTGACCAGCTCCTTCTTGGTCGCGTTGAGCATCTTGATCTTCAGGTTGGCGCCGGTGGCGCTGTTCTTGACCAGGTAATTCAGACCGGTCCAGCTGGACTCCAGCTTCTGGAATTCGGGCGCGTGCATCACCGCCGACAGCTGGGCCGAAATCATCCGGTCCAGTTCCGCCACGCGGGCGTCGATGGTGGCGGCCAGGTTGTCCGACACCACCACGGTGCCCTCCATGACCTGGTTGACCAGTTCGGAAATCAAGTCCTTGGCGCGGGCATGCTCCACGCTCGATTTGGCCACCTTGCTCTGTTCGACGATCTGGTCGAGCAAGGCGAATTCCTGGGTGGCGGCGGCGCCGCCGGCGGGGTTCAGTTGAGCGGACATGAGATCAGTCTTTCTTGGCGTTGGCTTGCTGACCCAGCTCGGCCAGTTTCTCGGTGCTGTTCAAGACATCGTTGAGGATGTCTTCGAGCTTGTCGTTCCCGGCCAGCTTGTTGCGCAGGTCGGCCAGCTTGGTGCGCGCTTCGAGCAGCTTCCGCAGCGGTTCGACCTGCCGCACCACCGACTCGGGACGGAAGTCGTCGAGCGACTTGAAGGTCAGGTCGACCCCGAAGCTGCTGGCGTTGTTGTCCAGCGTGTTCTCGACGTTGAACCGGGCGCGCGGCTCGACGCCCTTCATCACTTCATCGAAGTTGTCGCGGTCGACGTTGACGAACTTGCGCTCCTTGAGGCGCTTCTGCTCGACCTCGGAATTGCCGCCGAAATCGCCGACCACACCCATCACGAACGGCAGCTCCTTGCTCTCGATCGCGTCGCCGATCTCGACGTCATAGGTCATCTGCACGCGCGGCGGCCGCACCTTTTGCAGGCGCTTTTGAACACTCTCTGATTTGGACATGGTTTTCCTCTCTTGGATGGAATCGAAAATGGACTTACTTCAGTGCGCGGAAGGGATCGGCGCTGGCATCGTCGTCGCTGGCATTGCGGGCGGCGGCCTTCTTGGCGGTGCGGGTGGGACGGCTCGCCACATCGCGTGGCGGCGGAGGCGGCGGCACCAGCACCGTTTCGCCGAGACTCTCGCGCAGCAGCTTGGCGAGGTCCTGCGATTCCGTCCGCAGGGAACCGGACAGATTGTTCTGGCGGCTCAAATCGCCCAGCGCGCGGGTCGACAGGCGCAGGCCGCTGATGGCGATGATGCTGTTGGCCAGCTTGTCGTTGGGGTCGCGCACCAGCACTTCCTGGGCGGCCAGGATCGCGTCGCCGTATTGCCCGGCTTCGTAGCGGGTCTGGGCAATGTGGCTCCACGGGGTCTTGTCGGCCGGGGCCACGGCGGCGCCCTGCTTCCACAACGTGACGGCCTTTTCCTTGTTGCCGCCGGCGGCAGCCTGGGAGGCTTCGGACAGCAGGTCCTGCAGCTTTGGCGCCGGCGGTGCGGCAGGCGGAGTGGTGGTGCACGCACCCAGTGTGGCGGCCAGGGCGGCGGATGCGCACAGGCGCAGAAGATGGTGGATGGTGGTCATGCGAGCCTCAAAAACAGTATCAAAACGTAATTGCTTTATTTGTAAGTTTTCAGAATGCCGCAACCTTATCAGAAATTTAAACTTTTGTTGTGCACGATTGAAAATCACACATTCTCACTTTCTGATACGCGCACGATTGAACACACATTAGGTCTTTAGAAATGTTATTGTTCCGCTAATTAGCGATGTGAATCAACACATCGTGCCAACGGGATGCAGACAGCATGACAAGCAAAGTACTTTGGGGCGAAGGGCTCTTCCTTCGGCCGCAACACTTCCAGCAGCAAGACCAGTACCACGATCACCGGCTCAACGAGAGCGTCAGGACGCTGCACCCTTATGCCTGGGGCGTGCAGGCGCTGCGGATCGACCTGGAGGCCTTGAAGAACAATGTGTTGCGCGTGCTCGACCTGACGCTGCGTTTCCAGGACGGGGAAACGATCGACGCGCCGGGCACCGACGCGCTGCCCGAAACGATCGACCTGAGCGGCCTGCTGCAGTCGCAGCAAAGCGTGACCTACTACGCCGCCCTGCCCACCTTCAAGCCCTTCGGCGGGAACTTCGCCCCGATCGGGCAGACCGTCATCGGCGCGCGCTACAAGCAAGCCAACAGCGACACGCCCGACCTGTACACCCAGGCCGCGCAGGCGCAGCTGGCCTACCTGAAGAAGGCGGTGCTGCTGGTGTCCGAATTCGAGACGCGCGATTCCTACGAATGCTTCCCGGTCCTGCGCCTGCGTCGCGCGGCCACCGGCGGTTTCGAGCCCGATCCGGCCTTCGTGCCACCGAGCCTGTCGGTCAAGGGCGCGCCGATCCTGTTCCTGCAGCTGCGCCGCCTGCTCGACGCGCTGCAGGCCAAGGTCAGCGCGCTGTACGGCCACCACCGGGAACCCAGCCGCAACGTGATCGAATACCGCTCCGGCGACATGTCCTCGTTCTGGCTGCTGCACACGGCCAGTTCGGCGTACGCCTCGCTGAGCCACTACTTCCACCACCCGGCGCTGCATCCCGAACGCCTGTTCGAGCAGCTGCTCGGCCTGGCCGGCGCGCTGATGAC
>CAMLHI010000006.1 GCA_946479705.1 uncultured Oxalobacteraceae bacterium | reverse complement strand
TGCGCGGCATTAACCGGGTGGTGTACGACATTTCCGGCAAGCCGCCGGCGACGATCGAGTGGGAGTGACGAGTCTGTTGTAAGTCTTTGATCTGCAAGTATTAAAATGCTGGCTGTTGATGATGTCGCTGACATCATCAACAGCCAGAATTGCCCTGATTGAGATCCCCGTGCCGCGCGTCGTTTTTTTCGGTTGCGATGCCACCTCCCATCGAAACCATCTTCGTGATTTCAGCTTTGTTCGTTACGTTTAACTTGACATAAGCCGAACGCAGATGATGTCTTACCGTCGCTGGCGCCATGTCCAGTTGGCGCGCCACTTCCTTGTACGATTCACCGGCCGCGAATGCCTCCACCACGGTGCGCTCGCGGCTGGTCAGCGATTCCAGAGGTGAGCGCGGCTTCAGTTCCAGCAGCACGAGTGCGTCCTGCCACGAGAACGCTGCATTGATAATCGTGCCGGCGAACGCGCCTTCCTTGCGCAAAATCGCCTGCAGTATTGCTTGAGGAACGCATGGACCGTTCCAATCGGGCCACTCACTTTTGAGCAGCGCCGTAAAGCCGGGTTCCAGGGCATGCACCGCTCCATATTTGTCGACGATCGCCATGGAATTGCGCCGGTCAGAGCCGGTCGCTCTCATCTGCCGCAGGTTGGCCACCCAGGCCAAATTGATCATCGCATGCAGGTGCGGCATCAGCAATTCCTTGAAATGCCTTTCCTCTTCGCTGAATGCGTGCGTATCGTCATGCCGCGACAGCGCCAAAAAAATTTGCTGCCCGATAGTTTCGTTGCGCATCTGAGTGCAAAGCACATGACGGAATCCGGTGCGGTGCGCCAGCCAGCGCGATCCAGGGGTGCTGTCGACTTGCTGCGGCGTGAAGTTAAGAGTCTTGCCCGGCAAATGCTGCATGAGGGCATGGCCGATCACATCTTCGTCCTGGATCGACAGCCACAGGGAATGCATATCCTCCGGCAATCCATGCACATACGAAGCGTGGATATCGTGCCTGTCACCGATCGTGGTTGTCATCGCCCACCACGATGAATCGAACGGAAGCAGGACGCGCACCTTCGCCAGCGCATGGGGCAGAAACTCGGCCATCGGCTCCTCGTGGCACTGCGCATACAGCTCCAGGAGCAACCCGCTCAATTGTGCCGCCTTGTTCATCTTCCTCCCGCCTCGTCGAAACCATCGTTCATCTGAACGATATTAAAAAACTTCCCTAGCGTTTCTAATATAGCTGTTTGCAAAGCGCGACGCCATCATCTCCAAGCATACGCTGATGATTGCCGTCGTGACAATAAATCCAATGAAGGAGACAAGGATGTTCAAGACTCAACACGCGACTGCCCGGGCGGGCGGCGCGCCGCGCCCGTTCGCCCTCGCTGCCTGCATCGCGGCAGTATGCATTCCTTTCCCCGCCGCCCGGGCCTCCCAAATCGATACCGGCAACCCGGACGTGCAAGTCGCATGGGATACCACGATCAAGTACAGCGCGGCGGCGCGCATGAAGCGTCCGTCGGCGGCGCTGCTCGCCGAGCCGTTTCCCGGCTTTGCCAACACCGACGACGGCGACCGCAATTTCAAGCGCGGCCCGATTTCCAACCGCCTGGACGTGTTGAGCGAATTCGATGTTTCCTACAAGGGCTGGGGCGGGCGGATGAGCGGCGCCGCCTGGTACGACTCTGTCTACAACCGGTCCAACGACAACGACTCCCCCTCCACCGCGAACCAGGTTTCCGTGACCAACAACCAGTTTACTTCGGCGACCCGCTCCCTGCATGGCCGCAAGGCTGAACTGCTCGACGCTTTCGTCTTCGGCAAGGCCGAACTGGGCGATGCGAAGGCGACCTTTCGCTTGGGCAAACACACGCTGCTGTGGGGCGAGAGCCTGTTCTTCGGCGCCAACGGCATCGCCAACGGGCAGGGCTCGATCGATGTGGTCAAGGCGATGTCGGTACCGAACACGCAGTTCAAGGAACTGATGCGCCCGGCACGGCAGGTCTCCGGCCAGCTTCAGCTCACCCCGGATGTATCGATAGGCGCCTACTACCAGTTCCGTTGGGAGAAGCTGCGTTTGCCGGCGGTAGGCAGTTATTTTTCCGCGGTCGACATGGTGCCGGCGGAAGGCAGCGAACGACTCTTCATTCCAGCATTCCCCGGGGCGGCATTCTTCCATGGCGCAGACATGAAGGCCAAGGACTCCGGGCAGGGCGGCTTGCAGGTGCGCTTTCGCGTCGGCGACGTCGATTACGGCGTGTACGCGATCCGCTACCACGACAAGGCACCGCAGACCTATCTGCGCCCGGGCGCAGGCTTCAATCCCGCCACCGGTCAGCTTGGACAATACGTGCTGGTCTATCCAGAAGACATTGGCGCGTATGGCGCCAGCGGGACGACCACTGTCGGCAATGTCAACTTTGCCGCCGAGGTGTCGATCCGCCGCGCTACGCCGCTTGCCAGCGATGCGCAGACCGATCCTTTGGCCGCCGGCAACAACAACGGGAATCCGCTCTATGCCGTCGGCAATTCGGCGCATGCGCAGCTTTCCTGGATCGCATCGCTCGGGCCGAACTTCATTTCACATGAAGCCGACCTGGTGGGCGAAATTGCGTGGAACCGGGCTACCAGCGTCACCAGGAACGCAAGCGCACTCAATCCGAATGCGTCGCGCGACGCCACCAACATTCGCGTGGTCTATGAACCCAAGTACCGCCAGCTGATGCCGGGCCTCGATCTGTCGGTGCCCATCGGTGTCGGCTACGGCTTGAGCGGGAATTCCTCCGTTGTCAGCTCCTTTTACGGCAAAGGGGTGGGCGATCTCAGTGTCGGCTTGTCCGGCGCCTATCTCGATGCATGGCGTTTCGGCCTGAACTACACGCATTTCTGCGGGCCGGAAGGCAGCTTCCTCGACAGCGCCGGCGGCCATGTCTCGTACAAGCAATCACTCAAGGACCGCGACTTCGTCTCGCTGACGGTCTACCGCACATTCTGAAGAACAGGAGAAACCTCATGAAAACCTCGCCATTGCCGCTGCGTGCGGCGCTGTTGGGCATGCTGATCGTCACTTGCCAAAGCGCGCTGGCAGTCGTCAGCGCAGATGAAGCGGCCAAGCTCAAGTCGGATCTGACGCCGCTCGGCGCCGAAAAGGCGGGCAACAAGGACGGCACCATTCCGGCCTGGACGGGCGGCGAAATCAAACCGGCGCCCGGCTTCCAGAACGGGGGGCGGCGGCCCGATCCGTTCGCCAGCGAGAAGCCCCAGTTCTCGATCACCGCCAGCAACATGGCTCAGTACGCCGACAAGCTTACCGACGGCAGCAAAGCCTTGCTGAAGAAATACCCGGACAGCTACCGCATCGACGTCTATCCGACCCACCGCACGGCCGCCGCACCGCAATGGGTGTACGACAACACTTATAAAAATGCGAGCGCCGCCCACATCGTCGACGGCCCCGGCGGGCAGCAGCCGAAAGGCGCCCATGGTGGGGTTCCTTTCCCGATCCCGAAGTCCGGCGTCGAGGTGATGTGGAATCACCTGTTGCGCTGGAGCGGGCAGGCATGGCACTGGGAAGGCAATCAATACGTCATTACCGCCGATGGCAGAGCGGTGCTGACCAATGACCTGCTCTCCGATCAGCAGAATCCTTACTATTTCAAGGATGCCGCGCCGGACAAGTGGAACGGCGACTATTACCTGATCCGCCTGTTGAGCCGGGGGCCGGCGATTCGCGCCGGCGAAGGCATCGTCGGTCGCCAGAACACCAATGACGATCGTACCGCCAGCTGGCTCTACCTGACCGGCCAGCGCCGTGTGCGCAAGCTGCCCAATGCCTGCTGCGACACGCCCGCCACGCCGACCGCCGGCGTGATGACCTTCGACGAGCTGGAAGTGTTCACTGGCCGTACCGGGCGCTTCAATTGGAAGCTGCTCGGCAAGAAGGAGATGTACGTCCCCTACAACAGCAACCGCACGCTGCAGCCGGCCAAGGATGCGCAAGTGCTGGGCGCGCATCACCTCAATCCCGATCATGTGCGCTGGGAACTGCACCGCGTTTGGGTGGTCGAGGCCGCCCTGCGCGAGGGTGAGCGCCATGTTGCGCCGCGTTCGCTCTATTACATTGACGAGGATTCCTGGATGGGCCTGCTGGCCGACCGCTGGGATGCCAAGGGCCAGCTCTGGCACACGCTCTGGCAGATCCCCTTTGCCGCGCCCGACATGCCGGGCCTGGCCTCGAAGATGTTCGGCTTCTACGACATGGTGTCCGGCACCTGGTATTCGGCCGGCATGTTCAACGAAAAGCCGGTGCACTACAAGTTGCAGGCGCCGCTTTCCGATAGCCATTTCACGAGCGATTCGCTGGCCGGCGACGGCGTGCGCTGAGCCATTTCAAGGAGATATTCATGTTTGATTCTGTGCCTACCCTGATCCGCGGCGGCCGCGTGTTGACCATGGCTGATGGCCGCGGCGAGGAGCGCCTCGACATCTTGATCGATGGCGAGCGCATCGTCGAAGTGGCGCCGCGCATCGAGGCCAACAATGCGCAAGTCATCGACGCCGCGCGCCATATCGTGCTGCCGGGTTTCATCGACACCCACCGCCACACTTGGCAGACCCAGCTGCGCACAACGGCTGCCGACTGGTCGCTGTACGACTATCTGGCCGATATGCGCATGAGCTTCTCGTCCCTGTACACGCCGGAAGACGCGCGGCTTGGCAACCATGCGGGCGCGCTGGAGGCGGTCGCCGCCGGCATCACGACGATCGTCGACCACTGCCACATCATCAATTCGCCCGACCATGCCGACCAGGCCCTGGACGGACTGGAGGCGAGCGGCATCCGCGGGCTGTTCTGCTATGGCCTGTTTCCCAATCCGCAGCACTTTCCGTTCCGGCCGGGGCCGGATGCGGCGCTATTGCGCGACGACGCGCGGCGCCTGCGGCGCGACCGCTTGAATTCCGATTCCGGGCGCATCCTGTTCGGCACGGCGTCGGAGATCGAAGCCTTGCCTTTCGAGGCCGCCGCCGACGAACTGGCATTCGCGCGCGAGCTCGGCGCGCAACGCATTTCTTGCCATATCGCGATGGGCTGCTACGACCAGAAACTGCGCTACGTCGAGCGCCTCGCCGAGCGCAAGCTGCTGCGCGACGACCTGCTGTTCGTCCACGGCGCCGCCTTCACCGACCGCGAACTGGGTCTGATCCGCGACTGCGGCGCGGGCATCTCCAGCACCCCGGAGACCGAACTGCAGATGGGCATGGGTTTCCCGGTAGCCGAGCGGGCTCGCCTGGCCGGCGCCCGCAGCTCGCTGGGCATCGACATCGTCTCCAACTACGCTGGCGACATGTTCACGCCGATGCGCATGATGCTGCAGGCCACCCGGGCGCTGGAAAACCGCGACCTGGAATCGCAGGGCAAGGCGCCGCGCGAGATACGGCTCAAGACGTGCGACGTGCTGCGCATGGCCACGCTCGGCGGCGCCGACGCATTGGGACTGGCGGACCGTATCGGCAGCATCGAGGCGGGCAAGCAGGCTGACCTAGTGTTGATTCGCACCGATTCACTGCACATGGCGGCGGCCGCCGATGCCGCGGCCGCGGTGGTGTACTACGCCAACGCATCGGATGTCGATTCGGTCTTCGTCGCCGGCCGCGCATTGAAGCGCCACGGCCAACTGGTGGACGTGGACATGCCTGGTTTGGTCAAGCGACTGGAGCGCTCGCGCGAGCGGCTGTCGGACGACTTCGGTCGCATCGACCACGCGATGACGCGAGGCTTCGTCAATCAGTTCTTTTCTAACCTCGTGTAGAGGCGAGGCGTAGATAACATGACGAAAGAAACACGCACGCGGCCGATGCCGCTCGCCGCGCTGATTGCGCTGGCCATGGTCGGCTTGAGCTCGGCGGCTGTGGCCGGCAATGCGGCGCCGGTCGCCGATCCGCTCGAACGTCCCGCGCTGGCGACGCCGAAGGCCGCACGCGCCGCCATGCTGGCCGTCATGCGCGCCGGCGAGCGCCTGGTTGCGGTCGGGGAACGCGGGCTGGTGCTGTTGTCGGACGACGACGGACGCAACTGGCGCCAGGCGCCGGTGCCGGTCTCGGTCACGTTGACCGCAGTGGCTTTTCCTAACGCCGAACAAGGTTGGGCCGTCGGGCATTCCGGCGTGGTGCTGCATACCGAGGATGGCGGACAGACCTGGCGCAAGCAGCTCGACGGCGCGAAGGCGGCGCAATTGGCGCTCGATGCCGCGCAAGCCGCAGTGGCCGCCGCGCCGCGCGACAAGACCGCGCACAATGAACTGGCGGCGGCACAGCGCCGGCTGCAGGATGGTCCGGATAAGCCTTTCCTTGCCCTTCATTTTGCCGACGAGAAGAACGGCTTCATCGCCGGTGCATACGGACTGTTGTTTGCGACCAGCGATGGCGGCGTCACCTGGCAGCCACGCATTGCCGCCGCCGACAACGCGCAAGGCATGAACCTTTACGCGGTAGCCGGACGCGGCGCCACCGTCTACCTTGCCGGTGAACGCGGCTTTTTCGCGCGCTCCGACGACGGCGGCAAGCGCTTCGTGCGCATCAAGGCGCCGTACGAGGGCAGCTGGTTCACGCTGGCGCTGACAGGGGCCGGCCAGGTGTTCGCCGGCGGTTTGCGCGGCAACGCCTGGCTCTACGATGAGCAGCGTTCGGCATTCACGCAATCGCAAGTGGCATCGCCCGTGTCCTTCAGCAGCGCGCTGGCGCTTTCGGATGGCCGTCTGCTGTTCGTCAATCAGGCCGGGCAAGTGCTCGAAAGCGGCGACGGCGGACGGACCCTCGCATTGCGTATGCGCCCGCCGGGAGCGCCGCTTGCCGCGCTCGCGCCTGCCAGAGAGGCGGATACCTTGATCGGCGCCGGCTTCGGCGGCGTCGTGCGCCTGACACCGGCTTCACGCACTACCGGAGGCTCGCAATGAAACCGTCCTCAACCATCCAGCCCGTCGTCCGGGAATTGGCCGCATTCGACCGCCAATCGGGCTCACTGCTCGAACGCGTGCTGTTCAACCACCGCGGCATCGTGGTCCTGCTTTGCCTGGTGCTCACGGCGGTGCTGGCCTGCACCGCCACCCGCCTGAAGCTCAATGCCAGCTTCGAGAAGATGATCCCGACGGCGCATCCGTACATCGCCAACTTCCTGCGCCATCAGAACGACCTCTCGGGTCTGGGCAATGCCGCGCGCATCGCGGTGGAGAACCGCAAAGGGACGATCTACGACACGCACTATCTTGAAATCTTGCAGAAGATCAACGACGAGGTCTACCTGCTGCCAGGAGTCGACCGCACTTTCATGAAATCGCTGTGGACCCCTGCCACACGCTGGACAGGGGTGACCGAGGATGGCCTGGAAGGCGGGCCGGTCATCCCGGATGGGTACGATGGCTCAGCGCAGAGCCTGGCGCGCCTGCGCATGAATATCGACCGTTCCGGCGAGATCGGACAACTGGTGGCGTTCGACGACCGTTCATCCATCATCTACCTGCCCTTGCTGCCGAGATACGCCGACGGCGCGCCGCTCGATTACGGCCGTCTGTCCACCGCGCTCGAACAACTGCGCGCCAAATACGAGTCGGACAATGTCGGCATCCACATTATCGGCTTCGCCAAGGTCGCGGGCGACCTGATCGATGGTCTCAAGCAGATCCTGCTGTTCTTCGGCGGCGCCATTCTGCTGACCACGGCCGTGCTGTTCGCTTACACGCGCTGCCTGCGCAGCACGCTGCTGGTGGTGGTCTGTTCGCTGGTTGCCGTGACCTGGCAGCTCGGCCTGCTGCCGATTCTCGGTTTCGTGCTCGATCCCTACTCGGTACTGGTGCCTTTCCTCGTATTTGCCATCGGCATGAGCCACGGCGCGCAAAAAATGAACGGCATCATGCAGGACATCGGCCGCGGGACGCATAGCCTGGTGGCGGCGCGCTACACCTTTCGCCGTCTGTTCCTCGCCGGGTTGACGGCGCTGTTGTGCGACGCGGTCGGTTTCGGCGTACTGATGTTGATCAAGATCGAAGTCATCCGTGACCTGGCGCTGATCGCTTCGCTCGGCGTCGCGATCCTGATCTTCACCAACCTGATACTGCTGCCCATCCTGCTGTCCTACATCGGCGTCAGTCCAGCCGCCGCGGCGCGCAGCCTGAAGGACGAGGGAGCCGCTGCATCGGGACAGGGCAAGCATCCCTTGTGGTCCTTCCTAGACCGCTTCACGCGGCGCAATTGGGCTGCAGGTACGCTCATCAGTGCCGCGCTGCTCGGCGCGGCGGGCTACGCGGCCAGCCTGCAATTGAAAATCGGCGATCTCGACCCTGGCGCGCCCGAATTGCGCGCCGACTCGCGCTACAACCGCGACAATGCCTACATCACCGGCCACTACGGCGCCAGTAGCGATGTCTTCGCTGTGATGGTCAAGACGCCCGAGCAGGGGTGCACCAATTACGCAACGCTGATGCGCGTCGATGCGCTGGAATGGCAGTTGCGCCAAATGGATGGCGTCGATTCCAGCAACTCCCTGGCCATGCTCGGCCGGCGCATGCTGGTAGGCCTGGACGAGGGCAGCCCGAAATGGTACGACCTGGCGCGCAGCCAGGGCATGCTCAACACCATCACCACCAATGCGCCGCGCGGCCTGTACAACGAAAACTGCAGCCTGCTCACGCTCTACGCCTACCTGACAGACCACAAGGCCGATACGCTGTCGCGCGTGGTCGACACGGTCGAACGCTTTGCGCGGGAGAACGACACGCAGGACGCGCAATTCCTGCTCGCCGCCGGCAATGCCGGCATCGAAGCGGCGACCAATATCGTAGTACGGCAGGCGAATCGCGAAATGCTGTTTTGGGTGTATGGCGCGGTGATCCTGCTGTGCCTGGCCACCTTCCGCTCCTGGCGCGCCGTGGTCTGTGCCGTCATGCCGCTGGTGCTGACTTCGGTCCTGTGTGAGGCGCTGATGGTATGGCTGAACATCGGCGTCAAGGTCGCCACCTTGCCCGTCATTGCGCTGGGCGTCGGCATCGGGGTCGATTACGCGCTCTACGTGATGAGCATCGTGCTTGACCACTTGCGCCAGGGACGCAGCCTGTCCGAGGCCTATTACCAAGCATTGATCTTCACCGGCAAGGTGGTGATGCTGACAGGTGTCACCTTGGCTGGGGGTGTCGCCACCTGGGCCTGGTCGCCGATCAAGTTCCAGGCCGACATGGGCATCCTACTGGCTTTCATGTTCCTGTTAAACATGCTGGGGGCACTGATTCTGTTGCCCGCGCTCGCACACTTCCTGTTGCGCCCACAAGAGCGCCGCGCGCGGGCCGAGGTGGAAGCCGAGCCTGCCCGGATTGCCCAGGCGGTTTCGCCCATGCGGGCCAACGAACACAATTATCGAGCGAGAATATGAAACTATCTACCTTGAGGGACGGTACGCGCGACGGCCGGCTGCTTGTCGTTTCCTCTGATTTGCGACATGCCGTCTCTGCCGCCGGTATTGCGGACACCATGCTGCAAGCGCTGGAAAGCTGGGCCGATTGCGAACCCCGGTTGCGCGAGCTGTATTCGCGGCTGAATGCCGGTTTGGCGGCGCAAGCGTTCGACTTCGATGCCCGGCGCGCGGCCGCACCGCTTCCCCGCGCGCCGCAGTGGTGTGATGGCTCCGCTTTCCTCAACCACGGCCGCTTGATGGAAGTCGCATTCAAGGCGCCGTCCATTCCAGACTTCGACACCATCCCGCTGCTCTACCAAGGCGCATCCGACGACTTTCTCGGCCCGCGTGATGACGTGGCGCTGCCCGACGAGGTCCATGGGATCGATTTTGAAGGCGAGTTCGGCGTCATCGTCGACGAAGTGCCGATGGGCTCCCCGCCGGAAGACGCATTGGCTCACATCAAGCTGCTGGTGCAAATCAACGACGTGAGCCTGCGGGTCTTGGGCGCGCGCGAAATCCGCACGGGTTTCGGCTTCCTCACGGCCAAGCCCTCGTCCAGTTTCGCTCCTGTCGCTGTCACTCCCGATGAACTGGGCGATGCCTGGCGCGACGGCCGCGTCCACTTGCCGCTCCATATTGAATGGAACGGCGAATGGTTCGGCAAGCCGGACGGCGGCGAAATGCATTTCGGCTTTCACCAGCTGATCTCGCATGCGGCAATGACCCGCAGGCTATCGGCCGGCACCATCATCGGCTCGGGCACCGTCTCGAATGCCGAACGCAAGGCCGGCTCGGCCTGCATTTCCGAGCGGCGCGCAATTGAGATGGCTGACTCGGGCCAGATCCGCACAGGCTTCATGCGTTTCGGCGATTCGGTGCGCATGGAAGCGATGACCGCGGACGGGCGACCGTTATTCGGCGCCATCGAGCAACGCATCGTACAGCAGCGTTATCAGCACGCATAAATTCATTTTCAGAAAGGAATCCATATGTTTCGCCGCTTTGTCGATCTCTCCATCTACCTCGAAAACGATGTGCTCTCCGACCCACCACCGCTGGCGCCGCGCATTGAATACCAGAACCACAAGGAAACGGTCGCTGAATTTCAGCAACTTCTCCCCGGGCTGAAGGCTGACGACTTGCCCGACGGCGAGGCCGCCGCCGCCGAGTGGGTCCGGTTGACTACACACAGCGGCACGCATCTGGATGCGCCGTATCACTTTCACTCCACCATGAACAAGGGCGAGCGCGCCATCACGATCGATGAAGTGCCGCTCGAATGGTGCTTCCAGCCCGGAGTCAAGCTCGATTTTCGTCATTTTCCAGATGGCTATGTCGCCACCGCGCGGGATGTTGAGGCCGAGCTCAAGCGCATCGGGCACGCGCTGAAGCCGCTGGAAATCGTGGTTGTCAACACCCGCGCCGGCAGTTGCTACGGCCAGCCGGATTACGTGAATATCGGCTGTGGGATGGGTTATGAAGCGACCATGTACTTGCTCGAGCGCGGTGTACGGCTAACCGGCACCGATGCCTGGAGTTGGGATGCGCCGTTTTCATATACCGCAAAAAAATACGTAGAGACCGGCGACAAGAGCCTGATCTGGGAAGGACACAAAGCTGGCCGCGACATCGGTTACTGCCATATCGAAAAGCTGCACAACCTCGAAGCGTTGCCGCCAGGCGGCTTCATCATCAGCTGCTTTCCGCATAAAATTCGTGGAGCGTCCGCAGGCTGGACGCGAGCGGTGGCGATTTTCGAGGATGATGCGGCGCCAGACTGATTGCGTCAATGCGGGTTTGCGGTCGCACATCGGTACTTCAAGGTCGACCACGAGATCGTGTGGAAGACGATTCATGCGGGGCATCCCACGCCGTAGATGCCGGTGCATAATGCCTTCATGGCGGCGTGCCGACCGTGAATCGATTGCGTAGCCCATACAATCTGAGCCCGTTGGCGCTTGCTGTGGTGTCGCCGCGAGAGCACACCGGTGAACCAACCATGGACGGGGGGCGCTAGTCTAGGAGCCTGCGCGGCAGAAGCTCGTCGGCCGTAACGGGCGGAGAAAAGTCCCACTTCGCCGCCATTTCTCCGGCTGTAGCGGGGCTACAGTCCTCGAAAGTGCCGACGAATTTTCACGGAGTGAAGCCATGAGTTTGCAGAACACAATGACGATCGATGGCCATCAGGCAGTCATTACCTTTGACTCCGAGATTCAAATGTTTCGGGGTGAATTTCTTGGCTTGAATGGCGGCGCAGACTTTAACGCTAAGGATGTCAAAGGTTTGCAGCGAGAAGGCAAGATGTCGTTAAAGGTCTTTCTTGACGCGTGTGCTGAAGACGGTGTGGAGCCTCGCAAGAGTTTTTCGGGAAAGTTTTCCCTGCGAGTTGATCCTTCGACACATGAAGCAGCCGCCATCGCCGCCGCCGCGCACGGAAAGAGCCTCAACCAATGGGCGGAGGATGTGCTTCGCAAGGCGGCTCTGGCCTGAGACGGTCTCTGCGGGCGCAGGCCTGCGGGGCACTTGGGAGTAGCCTTCCAAGCAACCAGAGCCGGAGGCGGGCAAGACCTTGAGCTGATGTGGAAGCGCCGCATTCCTAAACACTCAAAAGGGACTTATTGCCAGTCGGCTTGTCGTTCCGGCCTGGCGTCGGCGAAAGCCGCCACTTCCTCGCAGCGCTCCCCGATGGCGGCCAGGGTCGGGTAGGGCGCCAGATCGCACTCGAAGCGGCGCGCGTTGTACAACTGCGGCACCAGGCAGCAGTCGGCAAGCGTCGGGGTGTCGCCGTGACAGAAACGGCCTGTATCCGGATCGCGCGCCAGTTGCGTCTCCAGCGCTTCCAGACCGAGCGCCACCCAATGGCGGTACCACGATTCCTTCTGCTCGGCGGAGATACCGAGCTCATCGCTCAAGTACTTCAGTATCCGCAGATTGTTGATGGGATGGATGTCGCAGGCAATGGCCTGGGCGATCGACCGCACCCGGGCGCGGCCGCGCGTATCGGCCGGCAGCAGCCGGTGTTGCGGATGCGTCTCTTCCAGGTATTCCATGATCGCCAGCGACTGCGTCAGCAGCATGCCATCGTCGTCGAGCAGTGGCACCAGGTGGGACGGGTTGAGCGCGTGGTAGGCGGCGCTGAACTGCTCGCCACCGTCCTTGAGCAGATGCACAGCCGCCATCTCCGCCGGCAGCTGCTTCAGATTGAGCGCGATGCGTACGCGATAGGCCGCCGAGCTGCGGAAATAGGTGTGGAGTTTCATCTCGTCCTCGTGTCGATAGTCGCCGTCCGCGCCGGCCACGCTCAGCGCGCTGGAAGCACGCTGCCCGAGGCCTCGCCGAAGCCGATACGCGGCCGGCCGGGTGCGGCGGCCCAACCGCGCAGCACCACCCGGTCGCCATCCTCGATGAACACGCGCTGCTCGCCGTTCGGCAGGGTGAGCGCCTGTTTGCCGCCGCCCGTCAGTTCGAGCAGCGAGCCCGCCTGCGCGGCATCGGGGCCGGACTGTGTGCCGGAACCGAGCAGGTCGCCCGGGTTCAGGGCGCAGCCGTTGACGGTGTGGTGGGCCATCAGCTGGGCGACCGACCAGTAGGAGTGGCGAAAGTTCGATTGCGACAGCGGCGCGGGAGCCTGTCCCGCAAGGCGCATGGCGGCCGTCTCCAGCGACACTTCTAGCTCGATGTCCAGGCCGCCGGTGGCGCGCAATTCGGCATAGTCGAGGTAGGGCAGCGGCTGCGGATCGGCGGCATCGCGCTGCCACAGCGAGCGGTAGGGCGCCAGCGCTTCCAGCGTGACGATCCACGGCGAGACGGTGGTGGCGAAGTTCTTCGACAGGAAAGGGCCGAGCGGCTGGTATTCCCAGGCCTGCATGTCACGCGCCGACCAGTCGTTGAGCAGGCATAGGCCGAACACATGCGACTCGGCCTGCGCCGCCGCGATGGGCTCGCCCTGCTCGTTGCCGGTACCGACATAGATGCCCACTTCCAGCTCGTAATCGAGGCGCTTGCACGGGCCGAAGCTCGGCTCGGCGTCGGTGGGACCGCGCACCTGGCCGCGCGGACGGCGGAAAGTCTGGCCCGACACGCCGATGGTCGACGCGCGGCCGTGGTAGCCGATCGGCACCCATTTGTAATTGGGCAGCAGCGGATTGTCTGGGCGGAACAGGCGGCCGACCGCCGTCGCGTGGTGGATCGAGGTATAGAAGTCGGTATAGTCGCCGATCCGTGCCGGCAAGGCGTACTCGGCATCGGCTTGCGCGACCAGCAACTGCGGACGCGGCGTGGCGCCGGCGCGCAGCAGGCGCGACAACGCCAGGCGCAGCGCGGACCAGACCGGCTCACCGGCGGCCATCAGCCCGTTCAGGCTGTCGCCGGCTGCCAGCGCCGCGGCGGCGCGTGCTTCCTGCGTGGCCTCGTCCAGCGCGTCGCCAAGCGCCGCCAGGTCGACGATGCGGTCGCCGATCGCCACCCCGCCGCGAAAGGGCTGTGCGCTGCCGCGCGGGCGGAACACACAGAAGGGCAGGTTCTGGATCGGGAAGTCGGTCCCTTGGGTATTGGCCGATTCGACCCAGCTGGTGAGCGCGGGATCGTGGGTTTCGTTGAGTTGCATAATCATGCCTTGTGCGGATTGAAGAGTTTCTGGAAGCCTTGCCAGCACTGGTAATAGTCCGGCTGGAGCTGGGGCGAGGCCAGCGCATCGGCGCTCGGGCGGAGCACGTCGCGCGTCTCGAACATGAAGGCCATGGTGTCGTCGACCTTGTGCGGCGTGCGCGTGTCGATGTCGCTGGCCTTGGCGAAGGTCGCTTCATCGGGGCCGTGTCCGCTCATGCAGTTGTGCAGGCTCGCTCCACCGGGACGAAAGCCGCTCGACTTGGCGTCGTATTGCCCATGGATCAGGCCCATGAACTCGCTGGCGACGTTGCGGTGGAACCAGGGCGGGCGGAAGGTGTCCTCGGCCGCGAGCCAGCGCGGCGGGAAGATCACGAAGTCCAAGGTATCGATACCCGGCGTGGCCGACGGCGCTTGCAGCACGAGGAAGATCGAGGGGTCCGGATGGTCGTAGCTGATCGATCCGATGGCGTTGAAGTGGCGCAGGTCGTACTTGTACGGCGCGTAATTGCCGTGCCAGGCGACCACGTCCAGCGGCGAGTGGCCGATCGCGGCCGACCAGAGCTTGCCGTCGAACTTGGCGACGAGCTGGAAGTCGCCTTCGCGGTCTTCATAGGCGGCCCGCGGGGTCAGGAAGTCGCGCGGATTGGCCAGGCCGTTCGAGCCGATCGGGCCCATGTCCGGCAGGCGCAGGAAAGCGCCGAAATTTTCGCAGATGTAGCCGCTGGCCTGGCCGTCCGGCAGGCTGACCTGGAAGCGCAGGCCGCGCGGGATCACGGCGATTTCCTGGGGCGCGAGGTCGATCACGCCTAGCTCGGTCGCGATGCGCAGGCGGCCTTGCTGCGGCACGATGAGCAGTTCGCCATCGGCGCTGTAGAAGTAGCGCTCGCCCATGTCGCGGTTGGCCGCGTACAGGTGGATGGCACAGCCGCACTGCGCGGCGGGCGAACCATTGCCGGCCAGCGTCACCCAGCCGTCGATGAAGTCGGTCGGCCGCGGCGGCGGCGGCAGCGGGTCCCAGCGCAGCTGGTTGGGCGGCGCGGCGACGTCGTCGAAGCCGCTGGCGATGCGGCCATTGTCGATCTGCTGGAAGGGCTGGTGCATCGCCGACGGGCGGATGCGGTACAGCCAGCTGCGCCGGTTGGCGGCGCGCGGCGCGGTAAAGGCCGTGCCCGACAGTTGCTCCGCGTATAGACCGTAGGGTGCGCGCTGCGGCGAATTCTGGTGCGCGGGCAGGGCGCCGGGCAGCGCCTCGCTGGCAAACTCGTTGCCGAAACCGGACTGGTAGCCGGTGTGTTCATTGCTGGGACTCACGCTGTCTCCTGTGGCTAACATGGGGTACAGGGACAATGTAGTGCAGCGGCGCCGATTTTACGATATAAATAGGGAAATTATAACTATTTCCAACGTAAATGGGATCCGGATGGAACTGCGCGACATCGATCTGAACCTGCTGGTGGTGTTCCACGAAGTGTTTCGTGAGCGCCAGATTTCAAGTGCGGCGCGGCGCCTGAAGGTGACGCAGTCGGCCGTCAGCAATGCACTGGCGCGCTTGCGCCGCAGCGTCGGCGACGAACTATTCGTGCGTACCACGGACGGGATGCAGCCGACTCCCTACGCCGAGCGGATGGCCGAGCAGGTGGCCGCCGCGCTGGCGCAGCTGGAGCAAGCGCTGCGGCCGGAGCGAGCCTTCGACCCGGCCACCAGCCGGCGCCGCTTCACGGTCGCCATGACCGACGTCGGCGAGATGTATTTCATGCCGCGCTTGATCGCGGCATGCGCGCAGCTGGCCCCGCGGGTGGACATCGCATCGGCGCGGGCCGGCCAGGTCGACCTGCGCACGGACATGGAATCGGGGCGCGTCGACCTCGCCATCGGCGCCTTCGAGGACGCGCCCAAGGTGCTGTACCAGCGTCGGCTGTTCCAGCAGTCCTGCGTGACCCTGTTCCGGCGCGGCCATCCGCTGAGCGGGGAGACGCTCACCGTCGAGCGCCTGGGCGAGGCCCGCCACCTCGTGGTGACGTCCATGGAAAGTCCCTACGATGCAATCAACCAGGCGCTGGCGCGGGCCGGGATCGACCTGGCCGCCAGTTTCAGCGTGCCGCATTTCGCGGCCGTGCCATATATCGTGAGCACAACCGAGCTGGTGGCGACCGTGCCGCAAAAGCTGGCCGAGCGCGCCGCCGGACCGTTCCAGCTGGAGGCCGCCACCTCGCCGCTCAAGCTGGCGGCGCTGCAGACCAATATGTTCTGGCACAGGCGCTACCACCAGGATGAGGGCAGCCGCTGGCTGCGCGCGCTGATTGCAGAGCATTTCGCCGAGTGATGCTTCACTCGGGATGGGTGTCGAAGGTTTCCTTGACGAGGCGGCGCAGCCAGGTGTTCGCGGGGTCGTGCTGGAAGCGCGGATGCCAGTGCTGGCGGATCGCGAAGGGCGGCACGGCCACCGGGGTGTCGATCACGCGGATGCTGTTATATCCCGCGAACCTGGTCGCCAGTTCGCGCGGCACGGTGGCGATCAGCTGCGGATTTTGCTCGATAATCATCGGCACGGTGAGGAAGTGCGGCGTCGTCAGATAAATACGGCGCGCACCGGCCACCTTGTCGACCACGGCGTCGTAGGCGTCGTCGAGCCGGCCCGACATCGATACGACGATGTGCTCCAGCTCGAAGAACTGGGCAAGCGATAAGGCGGTGCCGATGGCGCGGTTGCGCCGGTTGACGATGGTGACGAAGGAGCGGGTAAACAGCTGTTGCTGGTACAGTCCCTCCGGCACCGCGTGCAGCGAGCCGAGCGCCAGGTCCGCCTCACCGCTTTCGAGCGCTTGCGGTACCTGGTCCATCGGCAGCTGCAGCGTGCGCAAGGTGCAGCCGGGTGCCGCTTCGCGCAGCCTGGCGATCAAGCGCGGAAGAAAGATCAGTTCCCCCATGTCCGTCAGGCACAGCGTGAAACGGCGCCGGGCGACGGTCGCGTCGAAGCCTTCGCGCACCAGCAGTTCCGCGCGCACCGTCCCCATGACATCGAGCACCGGCTGGCGCAGCTCCAGCGCCCGGGGCGTCGGCTGCATGCCGCTGCCGGTCTTGAGAAACAGCGGATCGCCGAAGAAGGCGCGCAGGCGCTTGAGGGCGTGGCTGACGGCACTCTGCGACATGTTCAATTCCTCGGCCGCACGGCTGACGTTACCGATCCGTACCAGAGCGTCGAACACTGGCAGCAGATTGAGGTCCAGCTCTCTGTTATGTATGACATTCATAGTTGTGATCGACGTACCCCGATTTACAGATAATACGACAACTCGTATCGTCTGCCTACCGACAATGCGTTGGCAATTCTTGAGGAGATTGCATCATGGCAGACAAAAAATTCGCATCGCAGGCCGACCTGGAAGAAAAGAAGGCCAGTTTCATCAAACTGTCCGATAACGCCTATGCGTACACGGCCGAAGGCGATCCGAACTCTGGCGTGATCATTGGCGACGATGGCGTGATGGTGATCGACACCACCGCCACCCCGGTGATGGCCCAGGCACTGATCCAGCATATCCGCGGCGTCACCGACCTGCCGATCAAATACGTCGTGCTGACCCACTATCACGCCGTGCGCGTGCTGGGCGCTTCGGCCTATGTCGAGGAAGGCGCCGAACAGATCATCGCTTCGCGCGGCACCTACGAGCTCATCGTCGAGCGCGGCGAACAGGACATGAAATCGGAAATCGAGCGCTTCCCGCGCCTGTTTGCCGGCGTCGAGTCCGTGCCCGGCCTGTCCTGGCCGACCATGGTGTTCGAAAAGGAGATGACGATCTTCATGGGCAAGCTGGAAGTGCGCCTGGCGCACATCGGCATGGGCCACACCAAGGGCGACACCATTGCCTGGATTCCCTCGCAAAAAATCTGCTTTTCCGGCGACCTGGTCGAATTCGACGCCGCCGCCTACACCGGCGACGCCCAGCTGGAAGAGTGGCCGGCCACGCTGGAAAACTTGCGCGCCATGGGCGCCGAGAAACTGGTGCCGGGCCGCGGTCCGGCGCTGGTCACGCCGCGCGAAGTCCATGCCGGCATCGACTATACCAAGGACTTCGTCACCACGCTGCTGCAGGCCGCCAGGGAAGCGGTGGCCGCCAACATGACGCTCAAGCAAGCGATGGCCCATACGCGCGCCAAGATGGATCCGAAGTTCGGCCAGGTGTTCATCTACGAGCACTGCCTGCCGTTCGACGTCACCCGCGCCTACGACGAGGCCAGCGGCATCAAGCATCCGCGCATCTGGACCGCGCAGCGCGACAAGGAAATGTGGCACTCCCTGCAGGACTGAGGCCGATCGGAGCCGGCGCCTGACCAGGGCGGCTTCCCCCCAACATTTCTGGAGTAAGACAATGGATATCGACTATCAACGCTGCGTTTTCGACTACGCACCGGAGGGGCGGCGCGCGGCCGGCAGCGGCCAGCGCCACCCGGTGATCGTGGTCGGCGCCGGCCCGGTGGGGTTGGCCACGGCGATCGATCTGGCCCAGCAGGGCGTGCCCGTGGTGCTGCTCGACGACGACAACAAGCTGTCGGCCGGTTCGCGCGCAATCTGCTTCGCCAAGCGCACCCTCGAGATCTTCGACCGCCTGCAATGCGGCCAGCGCATGGTCGACAAGGGCGTCAGCTGGAACGTCGGACGCGTGTTCATGCGCGACGAGGAAGTCTACGCATTCAATCTGCTGCCCGAGCAGGGCCACCAGCGCCCCGCTTTCATCAACCTGCAGCAGTACTACGTGGAAGGCTATCTGCACGAGCGCGCGCAGCAGTTGCCGAACATCGAACTGCGCTGGCGCAGCAAGGTGGTCGGCCTGGCGCAGCATGCGGACCATGTCGTGCTGACCGTGGAAACACCGGACGGCGAGTACCTGCTGGAAGGGCAGTATCTGGTGGCGGCCGACGGCGCCAAGAGCGCGACGCGCCGGTTGCTGGGCCTGGAGAGCCACGGCCGCGTGTTCCGCGACCGCTTCCTGATCGCCGATGTCAAGGTGACGGCCGAGTTCCCGACCGAGCGCTGGTTCTGGTTCGATCCGCCGTTCCACCCCGGCCAGTCGGTGCTGCTGCACCGTCAGCCGGACAATGTCTGGCGCATCGACTTCCAGCTGGGCTGGGACGCCGACCCGGTCCTCGAAACGCAGCCGGAACGCGTGATCCCGCGCATCCAGGCGCTGCTCGGCAAGGATACCCGCTTCGAGCTCGAATGGGTCAGCATCTATACCTTCTGCTGCCTGCGCATGGACAGCTTCCGCCACGGCCGCGTGCTGTTCGCCGGCGATGCCGCCCATGGCGTCTCGCCGTTCGGCGCGCGCGGCGCCAACAGCGGCGTGCAGGATGCCGACAACCTGGCCTGGAAGCTGGCCCTCGTCATCGCGGGCAAGGCGCCGGACGCGCTGCTCGACAGCTATGGGCGCGAACGCGAGTACGCGGCCGACGAGAACATTCTGAACTCCACCCGCGCCACCGATTTCATTACACCCAAGAGCGCCGTGAGCAAGTTGTTCCGCGACGCCGTGCTGCAACTGTCGAAGGACTATCCCTTCGCGCGCAAGCTGGTCAACAGCGGCCGGCTATCGCTGCCCTCGGTCTATGGCGACAGTGCGCTCAATACACCGGACCACGATGTGTTCAGCCCGGCCATGCGCCCCGGGACGCCGGTGGCGGACGCGCCGGTGCGGCTGCATGGCCAAGCGCATTGGCTGCTGCGGCAGACCGGGAACGGGTTTACCGGCCTGTATTTCGCCGGCGCCGAGCATGACGCGGCGATGCTGCGCGCGCTGGAAGGACTCGGCGGCGACGCCATACCCGTGCGCACGCTGGTGGTGGCCCCGGCCGGCCAGGCGCGGCCCGGCATGCTCGAAGACGTCGACAGCCTGCTCGCCGCCCGCTACGACGCCCGCCCGGGAACGCTGTACCTGCTGCGCCCCGACCAGCACGTGTGCGCGCGCTGGCGCTATGTCGATACGGCTGCCGTGCGCGCCGCCGTGGCGCGCGCCACCGGCAACACGGCCGCGGCGCCAGACCCCGATCAATCCCAACTCCAGGTGGACCACCCATGAACGCCTTGACCGACCCTGTCCTCAACGTCGAGCCGAATATCGCCGATCACGACGCCTTCTACGAAATGCTGGTCGACACCCACCAGGACCTCAGCGACGAGCAAAGCAAGATGCTCAACGCCCAGCTGATCCTCCTGCTGGCGAACCACGTCGGCGAACTGGCGCTGCTGCGCCAAGCCTGCGCGATTGCGCGCCGCAATGTGCAGGCGCAGCCGCAACAGCACTAGACCGCGTGGACGCGCTCGAATTGCCAGTTTTCGATACCGGAAGCCGAAGCAGCCCGACTAGGATGCAGGCTACAGCCCGCGCAGCGTGGCGCAGGATGCGCGGGGAAGCGAACCACCGCCGGCCACGCGCCGGCATCGACAGCGATTTACTACAAGACGGGGAAACAGGATGATAAACAAAAAGACGCGGGCCGCGCTTGCCGTGTGCCTGGCCTGGGCCGGTGGCGCCCAGGCCGACACCTTCCAGTCCGGATCGATTTCCGGCTCCTTCGATTCGACCGTCACGGCCGGTATCGGCATCCGCGCCCAGCGCCAGGCTTGCACCCTGGTCACGGCCGGCGCGGCCGGCGATGGCGCGGCGGCCGGCTGCCTGGCGCCGACCAGCGGCCTGGGCGACCAGGGCGATCTGAACTACGACCGCGGCGACGCTTTCACCACCTACCTGAAGGGCACCCACGAACTGCTGCTCAAGCTGCCCGAGGACTGGAAATTCCTCGGCCGCGTCAGCTGGGTGCGCGATTTCGCATCGAGCCGCACGACCGGCTATGTCAGCGCGGCCAATCCCCCGGGCGTCGGTTCGCTGAGCGATCCGGCGGCCAAGGACTTGCGCTTCAAGGCGCGCCTGCTCGACTTCTGGGTCAGCAAGGAATTCGAGCTGGGCGGGGAACGCGCCCGCGTCCGCGTGGGCAATCAGGTCATCAGCTGGGGCGAGAGCCTGTTCCTGCCGGGCGGGATCAACCAGACCAATGCCCAGGACATCATGCGCCTGTCGCAGCCGGGCACCCAGCTTAAGGAAGTCTTCCTGCCCGCACCCATCGTCAGCTTCGCCACCGGCCTTGGGCATGGCTTGAACGTCGAAGGCTACGTCCAGACCAACTGGAACGACAATTACTTTCCACCCACGGGCAGCTACTGGTCGACCGCGAACGGGCTCGGCAAGGGCTATGCCGAGTATGGCTTCGCGCGCCGCGAGCCGAGCAACGGCGGCCAGTACGGCGCCGCGCTGCGCTGGCAGCCGGAAGGCAGCTCGCTCAACCTGGGCTTTTACGCCATGCGCTACCACGACAAGGCGCCGCAGCTCAGCCTCGAGGATGGCCTGGCCTGGGTATTTCCGCAAGCGCGTACCCTGTACGGCCTCAGCGCCAGCTTCCCGGTGGGCGACTGGTCGATCGGTACCGAGCTGTCCTACCGTCCCAAGGATGCGGTGGCGCTGAACCCGGCGGCAAGCGGGTGCAGCTACAATCACGGCAATTGCTACGTCGACGAAAGCAAGCTGCAGTGGCACGCGACCGCCATGCTGAGCCTCACGCCCAGCGAATACGGCGGCATTCTCAAGGCGCTGGGCGGGGCCAACACGGCCACGCTGATGGCCGAGGCCGTGGTGGTGCGCTACCCGCACCTGAAATCCATGTACGGCCCCGACCCGGTCGCCGCCGGCCTGTGGGGCTGGGGCCAGGAATTCAATCCGGCCGCCATGCCCGAAGCGGTGGGCACCAAGACGTCGTGGGGCTACAACTTCGACTTCAGCTGGGTCTACGACGGCACCCTTGTGCCGGGCTGGCAAGTGGTCCCCGAGATCTATTATTTCCAGGCCGTGAATGGCCGCACGCCGAATACTTCGGGGCTGTTCATGAAGGGGGCCAAGTCGGCCAACCTGACGCTCACCTTCATGCGCAATCCGGCCACCTGGCAGTTCGCCGTGAACTACGGCCGCTTCTGGGGCGGCGAGCGGGTGTTCGACCAGCCGCTGCACGACCGCGGCTTCGTCGGCGCCTACGTGTCGCGCAACTTCTGATGGTTCGAGGCCGGCGGCGGGTCCGCCGGCCATTGCCGCTTTCACCGTGACGGAATCTCATCGTGTCCACTCCCATCAGCGCCCCGAAGCAGCGTGGCCGCCTGCCGCGCCTGCTCCAATCCCTCGAAGACGCCTGCTTCCGATGGCGCACCCCATTTCTGGTCTGGCTCGCCCTGTTCACCGTGGCGATGGCCTATTTCGCCGTGCAGCTGCGCATGGAAGCCGGTTTCGAAAAGCAGCTGCCGATCGGCCATGAATACATCACCACCTTCCAGAAGTACCGCAACGATGTGCTGGGCGCGAACCGCCTGAACGTGGTCGTCAAGGCGCGCCACGGTTCGATCTGGACGGCGCCCGGCCTCAAGCGCCTGTTCGACGTGACCCAGGCCGTGACCTACCTGCCGGCCATCGACCGCCTGGGCGTGCAGTCGCTGTGGACACCGAACAGCTTCGTCAACGAGATCACCGAAGAGGGCTTTCGCGCCGATCCCGTCATCGCCGGGACGGTCACGCCGGACCAGCTCAGCGCCGAGCTGATCGCGGGCATCGAGCGCTCCGCCAACCAGGGCGGCTTCGTCGGCACGCTGGTGTCGCGCGACCAGACCAGTGCGATGATCATCGCCGAGTTGTCCGAGGTCGACAAGGATGGCAACAAGATCGACTACGTCAAGTACAACCACTTGCTCGAACAACATCTGCGCGCGACATTCGAGGACAAGGACTTCGAGATCCAGATCATCGGCTTCGCCAAGCAGATCGGCGACATTGCCGACGGCGCCCGGTCGGTGCTGCAGTTCTGCGTCGTGGCGTTGCTGCTGACGGCGCTGGCCGTTTACTGGTACTGCCGCTCGCTGCGCTTTACGCTGCTGCCCATCGTCTGCTCGCTCACTTCCCTGGTGTGGCAGTTCGGCGCGCTCAAGCTGCTCGGCTTTGGCCTCGACCCGCTCGGCGTGCTGGTACCCTTCCTGGTGTTCGCCATCGGGGTCTCGCACGGGGTCCAGCAGATCAACTTCATCATGCGCGAACTGTCCAACGGCAAGACGACCGAGCAGGCCGCCCGCGCCAGCTTCACCGGCTTGCTGATCCCCGGCGTGCTGGCGCTGGTGACGGCCTTCGTCTCCTTCATCACCCTGATCCTGATCCCGATTCCCATGGTGCGCGAACTGGCCATCACGGCCTCGCTTGGCGTGTTCTTCAAGATCACGACGAACCTCGCCATGCTGCCGGTCGCGGCCTCGTACTTCACATTCACCAAGCAATACGCGCAAAAGGCCATGCAGCAGCGCGAGCAGCGCGCCAACTGGCTGCGCGTGCTGGCGCGCGTGGCCAAGCCGCGCAACGCCCTGGTCGTCATCGCGATCACCGTCGGGGTGTTCGGCCTGGCCGCCTGGGAAAGCCGCGACCGCGTGATCGGCACGCTGCAGCCGGGCGCGCCCGAGCTGCGTGAGAGCGCGCGCTTCAACCGCGATGCGGTCGCCATCTCGACCGGCTACGACACTGGCCTCGACTGGCTGACCGTGATTTTCGAGGCGCCGCCGGGCTCCTGCGAGAACGTCGCCATCGGCGCTTACCAGGACAAGTTCGTGTGGGCGCTGCAGCACACGGCGGGCGTGCTGTCGGTCAGCTCGTACGCCGGCCAGCTGCGCAGCTACAACGAAGGCTACAACGAGGGCAATCCCAAGATGGCCGTGGTGCCGATCGATCCCGCCAACTATGCCTCGCTGTCGACCGAGATCGGGCGGGTGCGCGGCTTCATGACCAAGGACTGCAGCATGACGGCGGTGCACCTGTTCCTGGCCGACCACAAGGCGACGACGATCAACCGCGTGATCGCGGCCGTCAAGCAGTTCCGCCAGGCGAACGTGCTGGCCGGTGTGACGGTCCGCCTCGCCTCCGGCAATGCCGGGGCGCTGGCGGCCGTCAACGAGGAGGTCGAGCACAGCGAGCTGCCGATGATGCTGTATGTGTACGCCGCCATCGTGATCCTCGTGGCCGTCGTGTACCGCGATTTTCGCGCCGTGCTGGCCTGCTGCCTGCCGCTGACGGTCGGCACCTTCATCGGCTACTGGTTCATGAAGGCGCAGGGCATCGGCCTGACGGTCGCCACCCTGCCGGTGATGGTGCTGGCGGTGGGCATCGGCGTCGACTATGCGTTCTACATCTACAACCGCCTGCAGCTGCATCTGTCGCAAGGGATCGATATCGTCACCGCCATCGAGAAGTCGATCCTGGAAGTGGGCACCGCGACGATCTTCACCGCCATTACGCTGGCCATCGGCGTCGCCACCTGGGCGTTCTCGGAGCTGAAATTCCAGGCCGACATGGGCAAGCTGCTGGCGTTCATGTTCATGATCAATATGGTGATGGCGATGACGGCGCTGCCTGCGTTCGCGGTCTGGCTGGAACGCCTCTTCCCGCGCCGTTCGCCCGTCCGGGCACCCGGCATTCTTGCCCATTGACCGAGGAGCCGGCATGAAACGTATCTCTCTTTGCTGCGCCTTCGGGATCGCACTGGCCGCCGCCGCGGCCCACGCCGAGGGCACCGCCGCCGCGGCGCTCAAGCAGCAGGCGGCCACGCCGTCCGCCTTCGCCGGCGAAGCGACCGTCCTCGGCGCCACCCAAGCCGGCACGCGCATCGTCGGCGTCGGCGACTACGGCGTGGTTCTTCTGTCGGACGACCATGGCAAGACCTTCCGGCAGGCGCGCGCGGTGCCGGTGGCCTCGACGCTGACGGCCGTGTCGTTTTCCGGCGCCACCCAGGGCTGGGCGGTCGGCCACTGGGGCGCGATCGTGCACACGGCCGATGGCGGCGAGACCTGGAGCGTGCAGCGCGGCGACACGAACGAGGATCGTCCGCTGTTTGCCGTCCACTTTTTCGACGAGCGCGAAGGGATCGCGGTCGGCCTGTGGTCCCTGGTGCTGGCCACCGAGGACGGCGGCGCCCACTGGCATGCCGTCACCTTGCCGGCGCCGCCCGATGGCGGCCGCGCCGACCGCAATCTGCTGGCCGCGTTCGCCGATGCGCACGGTACGCTGTTCGTGGCGGCGGAACGGGGCATGGTCTTGCGCAGCCGCGACCGCGGGCGCAGCTGGGATTACCTCGACACCGGCTACAAGGGCTCGTTCTGGACCGGCACCGCGCTGCGCGACGGCACGCTGCTGGTCGGCGGCCTGCGCGGCAGCATCTACCGCAGCACCGACGGCGGGGCGCACTGGCAGGCGGTCGCCAGCGGCGCGAAGAGTTCGATCACCGGCATCGTCCAGACCGCGGACGGCATGGTGGAAGCGGTCGGGCTGGACGGCACCATGCTCGACAGTGCCGATGGCGGAGCGACGTTCAAGACGCGCCAGCGCGGCGACCGGCTATCGCTGACGGGCATCGTCGCGGATGGCGCGCGGGTGATCCGCTTTTCCAAGCGCGGCGTGGCGGCAGCGGACGGTACAACAACAACCAGAGGAGACAAACCATGAAAACCTATTCGATGTACATCGGCGGCCAGGCAGTCGAGGCCGGCAAGACCTTCGCCGTGGCCAACCCCGCGACAGGCAAACTGTTCGCACTGGTGCAGGACGCCAGCGCCGACAACGTGAGCGCCGCTGTCGCCGCCGCGCGCGCCGCCTTCCCGGCCTGGAGCGCGACGCCGGACGCCGCGCGCAAGGCCAGGCTGCATGCGCTGGCCGGCGCACTGGAAGCCAACATGGCCGAGCTGATGGAACTTCTCACCCGCGAGACCGGCAAGCCGCTGCAGGGCTTGAATATGGTCGGCTCCGGCATGGAGCTGGGCGGCGCCATCGCGTGGACCCACGTCACGGCCGACATCGACCTGGAACCGGAAATCATCCAGGACAATGAACAGGCACGCGTGGAAGTGCACCGCAAGCCGCTGGGCGTGGTGGCGTCCATCACGCCGTGGAACTGGCCCTTGATGATCGCGATCTGGCATGTCATCCCCGCTCTGCGCGCCGGCAACACGGTGGTGCTCAAGCCTTCCGAATACGCGCCGCTGGCGACCAGCCGCTTCGTCGAGCTGGCCAATGCGATCCTGCCGCCGGGGGTGCTGAACCTGGTCACCGGCGCGGGGGCCGTCGGCGCGGCACTGGCGGGGCATCCGGACGTCAACAAGATCGTCTTTACCGGGTCCACGCGCACGGGCAAGCGCATCATGGAGACCGCGGCGGCCACGCTCAAGCGCCTGACCCTGGAACTGGGCGGCAACGATGCCGGCATCGTGCTGCCGGATGTGGACGTCCAGGCGATGGCACCCAAGCTGTTCGGCGCGGCCTTCCACAACAATGGCCAGACCTGCGCCTGCCTCAAGCGCCTGTACGTGCACGAGAGCCAGTACGATGCGCTGTGCGCCGAGCTGGCCCGGCTGGCGCGCGAGGTCAAGGTGGGCGACGGGCTGGAACCGGGCACCGAACTCGGTCCCGTGCAGAACCGTGCCCAGTTGAACATCGTGCGCGAGCTGGCCGACGATGCGCGCGCGCAGGGAGGCATGGTGCTTGCGGGCGGCAGCGTGCGCCCAGGGGAGGGCTTTTTCTTCGAGCCGACCATCGTCGCGGGCCTGAGCAACGGCGCGCGCCTGGTCGATGAGGAACAGTTCGGGCCGATCCTGCCGGTGATTCGGTACCAGAATGTCGATGAGGCCGTGCGCCTGGCGAACGACAATCCGAACGGTCTCGGCGGCTCGGTCTGGTCGCGCGATCTGGCGCGCGCCATCGAGATCGGCAAACGCCTCGAGTGCGGCAGCGTGTGGATCAACGAGCACGGCGCGGTGCAGCCGGACGCGCCGTTCGGGGGCGTCAAGCAGTCGGGCATCGGTGTCGAATTCGGCCGCCACGGCCTGGCCGAGTTCACCACCATCCAGACCGTCAAGATCATGAAGCATTGAGGGCACGCGATTTCTACTGACATGTCGTGCGCGATTTGTTAGCATCGCCATGAAATCGGCGGCTCAAGGTCGGTACACCATCTGGTATCTGGAGGACGCAATGAGCTTCGCGCAACAGCATTTCGGTACGATCGCAGCGGTGCCGCAGGCCGGCAACACCGTCAACGCAAGCCGCAAGACCGTCCATACCTCCAACCTCTGGCAGCACGAGCGCGTGCTGACCGGCTGGAACCAGGTCTACGACCAGTTGTCCAAGGGCCGCTTCCACGGCCAGGTGACCGAAGCGCTGATTGGCGACGTCCAGCTGTTCGAGGAGAAGACCTCGCAGGCCGTGTTCGAAACCGGGCCCGGGCGCGCCGGCGTGGTGGCCCTCGGCGTGTTCGCCCACCTCGACGGCGAGGCGCGCTGGCGCGGCCACATGGTCGGCATGGACCACGTGACGGCGCTGAGCGACCACGCCACCCTGGAACTGCGCACCCCGCCGAACTGCACCATGATGAGCGTGACCGTGCCGGTGTCCATGCTGCCGGTCGAGGACGAGCAGATGCGTGTGGACGCCGCCAGCCTGCTCGCGAGCGCGGACAATTATGTGCACAATCCGGCATTCGCCGCGACCTTGCGGCATCGCCTGAGCATCGCCTTGCTGACGATGACTTACCAGCCCTACCAGCTGGCGCTGAGCGAGGCGCGCGACCAGCTGGTCAGCGAACTGGTCGGCCTGGTCGACGAGTACCTGTGCCTGGCCACCAACGGCGATGGCACGGCGGATGCCAGGAAGGCCCTGCAGGTGGTGGCCAGGGCGCGCGACTACATCGAGGCCAATCCCGACCGCCCGGTGACGGTGCTGGACCTGTGCCAGCGCACCTTCACCTCGCGCCGCACGCTGCAGTACTGTTTCACGCAGGTGATCGGCATGAGTCCGGCGGCCTACCTCAAGATCGTGCGCCTGAACGGGCTGCACCGCGACCTGATGAATTCGCGCGGCGCCAGGACCATCGGCGACATGGCGGCGCGCTGGGGTTTCTGGCACCTGTCGCAGCTGTCGGTCGACTACAAGGGCCTGTTCGGCGAACTGCCCTCCGAGACCGTCAAGCGGGTCGGCGGGCGCAGCGTGCCATAAGCGCCCGGCGCCGGCGTTTTGCCGTTTTTCGATAACGGCAAGGCTGGCGCATTGCCTAGACTGGATGCACGCCTGCCGCACCGAGCGCGCACGCCAGGCGGGACCGACGCGAAGGAGTATCCATCATGTACCAGCCGGGGTATCAGTTCTGGCATCCGATGCTGCATCCGAACGCGATGAAGGTGCGCGAACCGCTGCGCATCGTGCGCGGCGAGGGGTGCTACGTGTTCGACGACGCCGGCAACAAGCTGGTCGATGGGATGGCCGGCCTGTGGAACGTCAACGTGGGCCATGGCCGCGGCGAGGTCAAGCGGGCGATGGCCGCCCAGCTCGACGAACTGGCGTATTTTCCCATCTTCGACGGCCTGACCCACCCGCGCGCGGAAGAGTTGTCCAATCTCCTGGTCGAGCTGCTGGCGCCCGAGGAGATGCGCAGGGTTCTCTACAGCTCGGGGGGATCGGACGCCGTCGAGACGGCGCTGCGCCTGGCGCGCCAGTACTGGAAGGCCGCCGGTCAGCCCGAACGCAGCAAATTCATCGCGCTCAAGCAGGGCTGCCATGGCACCCATGCCGGGGCCGCCTCGGTCAGCGGCAATCCTGGGATCCGGCGCAGTGAAGAACCGCTGCTGCCGGGCTGTTTTCACGTCGACACTCCCTGGACCTACCGCAATCCGTTTACCCGCGACCCGGACGAGCTGGCCAGCCTGTGCGCCAGCCTGCTCGAGCGCGAGATCGTCTTTCAGGGACCCGATACGGTGGCCGCCTTCATCGCCGAACCGGTGCAGGGCGTGGGCGGGGTGATCGTCCCGCCGGCTTCCTACTGGCCGCTGGTGCGCGAGGTATGCGACCGCCATGGCGTGCTGTTGATCGCCGACGAAGTGGTCACCGGTTTCGGCCGCGCCGGCGCGATGTCCGGCAGCCGGCTGTGGGGCGTCAAGCCCGACATCATGTGCTTGGCCAAAGGCATCACCTCGGGCTACTTCCCGCTGGGCGCCACGATGTTCAACCAGCGCATCGTCGACGCCTTCGACGGCAATGGCGACAGCGCCGGCGCGGTTTTCCACGGTTACACCTATTCCGGCCATCCGGTCGGCTGCGCCGCCGCGCTGGCGAACCTGAAGATCGTGCGCGAGGAACAGCTGGCGGAAAACGCCGCGCGCATGGGCGCCTACCTGCTGGCACGTTTGCTGCCCTTGGCCGGGCGCCACGCGGCCGTGGGCGAGGTGCGCGGCCAGGGTTTGATGCTGGCGATCGACCTGGTGGCCGACCAGCGCACCCGCGCACCGCTCGATCCCACTGGCGCTTATGCCGCCAGGGTGGCCGAGATCGCGCGCCTGCACGGCGCCATCGTGCGCCCGCTCGGGAGCACGATCATTGTATCGCCGCCGCTGGTCATCGAGGAAAGCCATGCGGACCGCATCGTCGCCGCGCTCGCGGCCGGAGTCGCCGGTGCCTGAGGCTTTCGACGAGTGCGCGCGGCGCATCGGACGCGTGGCCAGCCAATTGGTGCAGTCCCAGGGCTGGGTCTTGTATACGGTAGGCGCCGACGGCAACGCCGACCAGGTATTGTGGGCCAACGAAGACGCGGGCCGCTGCGCCGCGTACTTTTCCGGCCACCACCGCGACGACCCGCTGGCGCCGCACCGCATCGCCGGCGCGCCGCGCAGCATCGCTTGCCTGCGCCAGCGGCTCGCTCTCGGCGGCAGCTGGGCGGCGCGCTACCAGAACGACTTCATGCGGCCGTACTGCCTGAGCGACGCGCTCGACATGCTGTTGCCGGGACCGGGCGGCCTGGGCCTGGGCCTGAGCCTGCTGCGCGACGCGCCGCATCCCGGTTTTTCGACCGCCCAGCTGTCGGCGCTGGCCGATTTCCACCTCCTGGCGACCCAGCTGCTTGGCGGGCTGGACCCGCGCGTCCGTCTGGCCGCGCGCTGCCCGCAGCTGACACCGCGCGAGCTCGACATCGCCCTGGCAGTCGCCGCCGGCCTGCCGACCAAGCAGGTGGCGCGCCAGGCCGGCGTGGCGCCGTCCACCGTGAAAACCCATCTGGCGCATGTATTTCTCAAGTGCGGCATCGCCAGCCGGGGAGAACTGGCGCGGCTGGCCTATTGATCACCCTTCCGGCAGCAGCGCGCCGCCGTCGACGATGATGGCCTGGCCGATGCCGCTGGCGCCGCCGGTGACGATGACGGTGCGCCCGGTGAAGTCCAATTCCATGCGCTCGCCCATCACGCCTCCCAGCGGCTGAAGGCCAGCGTGGGTACGTCGACGATGGTGGCGCCGCCGTCGGCCGTGAGCACGGCGCCGGTGACGACGGCGGCCTCGGGCGAGGCCAGGAAAGCGCATACGCCGGCAATCTCGGCGGACGTGGCCGGGCGGCGCAAGGGCACGTCGGCGCACACGGCCGCGTAGGCGGCATCGAGATCGAGCCCGCGCGCGGCCATCAGCGGCGCCATCTCGGCGTCGGCCATCGGGGTGCGCACCCAGCCGGGACAGACCACATTGGCGCGCACGCCGGCCGGGCCGCAGTCGCGTGCGATCGAACGGGCCAGGCCGATGAGGGCATGCTTGAAGGTGGTATAGCCGCACACTTCGGGACCGGCCGCCAGCGCCGCGATCGACGCGACGAAGACGATATTGCCGCGCTGCTCGGTCAGGGCGGGCAGGCAGGCGCGCGCGCTGACGAAGGCCGTGTTCAGGTTGGCGTCGAAGGCCTGGCGCCAGGCGCTATCGGTGGTATCCGTACAGGCGCCCTGGCCGAAGCCGCCCGCGTTGGCGACCAGGATGTCGAGCCGGCCGTGGCGCGCCCGTACCGCCGCCACCGCCTCGGCCATCGCGGCGGCATCGCTGGCGTTGCAGGCCAGGGCCATGCCGCCGCAGGCATGGGCCACGGCGTCGACGCGCTCGCGCCGGCGCCCGAGCACCGCGACTTGCGCGCCTTCGCGCGCCAGCAGGCGCGCGCAAGCCTCGCCGATGCCGCTGCCGCCGCCGGTGACCAGCGCAACCTGGCCGTCGAAGCGCCCGCCGGAGTGTGCCATGGTCCTCACTCCGCCGGAAGCACGGCCAGCACGCGCGCAATGGCGCCGACGCCGAAGT
>CAMLHI010000005.1 GCA_946479705.1 uncultured Oxalobacteraceae bacterium | reverse complement strand
GCCTGGGTATCGTACGAAAAATACTTTCGACCGCGCAGGATGCGTGCCGCCGAGGACAGTGCGGCGGAAGAGACAGACGGCGCCCGCCCTGGCGCATAAGCCGTCGGCATGGCCGTGCTGGTCGCCGATAGCGGCTCGCCACACCACCGCCATTCCAGTCCTTCAATAACCATCGGCCAGCCTGGCGCTACCGGCGCGGGGCGGGGCCCCGTCCGGAGCAGCCATGTGTACTGCACTGGTGCTGCTTCACAGCGGTTTGCCTACGTTGCCAGGACCTCCTGGCCTACCATTTCTCGTTCCGACACGCGCTGGGCACCAACGACTCGCGCTAAATCGATGAGGTGCGCTGATGAACCGCCAGCAGCGTGGGCGCCTGCGCCCTGGCACATCGCCGTGCTGTGTGCGCCTGAAACAGTTCCGCCAGCCGGGCCCGCCGGGCCCACCAGCTGGCGCGCATGGGAGCGGTGGCCACCCCTTGCCGCATCGTGGCGGCGCGCCATCATGAGTTCAGTACACGTTTTCGACAAGGGGACATGCCATGAGTAGTCAAATGATCATCCTGCACGACAGCCGCAGCGCCGCGCCGACCATCTTGGGCCAGCGCGCGCCGCGCATTCCGACCTGCGGCAAGATCCGCGCCGGCATCAAGGTGCTGACCCAAGCCGCCGCCGCTAATGCCATGGCCAGGCGCTTGTACCGTGACGGTGTAGAGGCCGGCCATACTTTCGAACAGATCGAGGCGGCCCTGCGCACCGAACTGCCAGGTCTAGCGCGACCGTTGGCGCCGAAGAACGTCAACTACTTCGTGGTGCGCCCCGCCGATTTCGCGAATCCGGCGATGGCCGCCGCGATCATGGACCTGTACGCCGAAGCACGCGAGGACGGCGTGCGCCGGTTGTACCGCTTTCCGGTCATTTTCCCGTCCGATATCTGGCAAACGGTGATGCCGCACGAACTGGCGTGCTACGGGCAGTCCGGGCGGCGCTACTGGAGCGCCTACGACGGCGACGGCGTGCGCCGTTGCATGCGCCACGCCGAACCGGCCAGCGCCAACGGTCGGGCGGTGCGGGTCTTCGGCGGGCGTGCCCAGGTGCTGCGCGCCGATAACGGGGGCGTGTGCCAGCCAGAGTGCTGCCGTGAGTATCAGGGAGGGGAGTGCAACCTGAGCGGCAGCTTCGTTTTTCTGGTGCCGGGCTTGCGCACCCTCGATGCGCTCGAACTGCACACCAACAGCTATTACGCCATGAGCCGCGCCGTCGAAAAATTCCGTGCGCTGGACAGCCTGCGCGATGGCAGGCTGTCGGGCTATCTGGACGACGACGGGGCGACCTTTTACCTAAGCAAGCGGCGTCGCAAGGTCAGCCGTCTGGACGAACAGGGCCGTCCGGTGATGACCGAACATTGGCTCATCGAGCTCGACGCCGACGCCGACATCACCGCCATTCTGCGCCGGCGCGACCAGGCAGCGCAGCTGGTGCGGGCCGAGCATGCCGCTCGTGCACTGAATGTTGTCGGCGCAGCCGCCAGTTCTGGCGCCGACGAACTGGTGGAAGCATTGCAGCAGGACGCGCTCGCCGCGGCCAACGGGCGCGGTGGGGCGGCGCAACGGCCTTTGCGCGACGTAACCGATATTACGGACGTGCAAGGGACGCCGGCCGCAGTGCGCGCCTAACCGGCGCGCACTGCGGCACCGGAAGGCGAGGCCGAACTCGAATCGCTGTGGGAAGCGGTGCGCCTGCGCGGCGCCAACCCGGCCGCTTTCGCCGCCTATGCCGACCGGCGTTGGGGCGTCGGCTGGCGGCGCAATCCGGGCGGGCGGCGCAGCGCCATCGGCGCCGTGCTCGTCTGCAACGCAGACACGCTTGCCAAGCTGCTGGCCGACGACACGCGGGAGAGGGCATGAGCGCCGCCGCGCTGCGCTGCGCGCACATGTCGGATCTGCATTTCGGGCCGGGCTACCTGGACGAGGCCCAGCGTTGCTTCGAGCATGCCATCGACGATGCCATTGCGGCCGGCGCCGCCGTGGCCGTGCTTTCGGGCGACGCCACTCACCACGCGCTCGAACTGCAGACCCCGGCCGCCGCCGCCTTAGCAAGGGGTGTCGCCCGCCTGGCCGACCATTGCCCGGTGCTGATCCTGCAGGGTACGTTTAGCCACGAGCCGCCCGGCTCGCTAACCCTGTTCGGGATGCTGGCCGCGCGCCACCGCGTGCACCTGGCCGAGCGCATTGAGCAGGTGGCCCTGCTGGCCGACGGCAGCTGGCAGGCGTCGCCCGGCTGGCGCTTCGACGCATTGCCGGCCGGCCCAGTACGCGCCTTGTTCTCTTGCGTGCCGACCGTGAACAAGGCTTGCCTGGCCGCCAGCGTCGGCGCCGAGCAGGCAGACCATGTCATGGGCGGGCATTTGGCCAGCCTGCTGGCCGGCTTTGCGCCGCTCAACGCCCAAGCGCGCGCGCGTGACATTCCCACCTTCGGCGTGGGGCACGGCACGGTCAGCGGCTGCGTCAGCGAGCATGGCGTGCCGATGGCCGGGCTGGACCACGAGTTCGCGCTCGGCGCTCTCTTCGGCGCTGGCGCCGATGCCTTCCTGCTCGGCCATATTCACAAGCACCAGAGCTGGAAGCGCGGTGGTCAGCTGGCTGCGTACGCCGGCTCGATTGGGCGCAACCATTATGGCGAGCAGGGCGACAAGGGCATGCTGCTGTGGGATGTTGTCCCAGGCCAGGCGGCGGCCCGGTTGGTGCCCACACCGGCGCGGCGCACGGTCGATATCGTCTTTGACGGGGCGCCCGATTTGGCCCAGCTGGCAGCGGCTGTCGAGCGCGAACAGTTGGCGGGGGCGTCGGTGCGGGTGATGTGGAGCGTGCCGGAACAGGAACGCGGCAAGGTCGACCGCGCCGCCATCCTCGCCATACTAGGCTGCGCGGCCGAGGTCAAGCTGGCCGGACGGCTGCTACCGGTGCAGAGCGCGCGCGCGCCCGGCATTTCCTTGCAGCGCACGCTCGAAGGCAAGGCCGTTGCTTGGGCCCTTGCCAGCGGGGTCGATCCGGAACCGTTGCGCCAGTGCCTGGCGGCGCTTGCCGAGACCGGGCCGCAGGACATCGCCGCCACGATCCTGGCCGAAGCGCCCGCGCTGCCCGGCTCGGGCGACCGCCCCGGCGCGCTTGCGCCCGGCGCGATCACCGTCACCATGGGCGCATCGGCAATGATCCCAACCAAGGAGCTGACATGACGCCCCTAATTTTGACCCTAGAAGGCTTCATCGGCGTGCGCGATGGCCTCCATCGGCGCAGCGTCACGTTCGACCTGCGCAACCTTGGACAGGCCGAACTGGTGGCCATCGTTGCGCCGAACGGCGGCGCCAAGTCCACCCTGCTGGACAACCTGCAACCTTATCCCGTGATGCCGTCGCACGCCGGCGGCGGTATGCGTCAGTTCAGTTTTTATGACCATGTGTATCTTGAGGTCAACCGCAAGGACCTGGTCTGGGAACACGGCGGCCGCCTGCTGCGCAGCGAATTGCTAATCCGCCTTGGCGCGCGCAAGAGCATAAGCGCCTACCTGTGGGAAGACCACGGCGGAGCTTGGCGCCCGCTGCGCATGGCCGACGGAACCGTTTCGGACGGCAAGATGGGTACCTATATGGACTGCCTCGAGTCGCTGTGCGGCAGCGCGGCGACCTTTTTCACCTGCCATTTCGCTGCCCAGGCGCGTCCTGCCCTGGCCACCTACGACAATAGCTCTATCAAGAATTTGCTGGTCGATATGCTAGACCACGCCGACCTGCGCACCACTGGTCAGCAATGCGCCGAGATCGCCCGGCTGCTGACCGCCGCGCTACCATCGCAGCGGCGCGAGCGTAGCGCCGCCTCGACCGAGCACGAGCGGGTTGGTTCGGAATTGGCACGCGTGTCCGACGCGGCCGGTCGGGCCGCGCAACTGGGATTGGCCGCCGTCGAACTCGAGGGCGACGCGTTGCGCGCCGAGCGCGAACATGCACGCGTGTTGGCGCTGCACGCGAATGCGCGCGCGGCGCGTGCCGCTGCCGAACTGGCCATGGCGCGCCAGCGCGCCGAACTTGAGCGCGGCGCGGCCGAGCAGATCGACGCCCTCGCGCGCCGCTTGGCCGAGTGCGAGGAGGCGGGCGGGCGCATCGCGGCCGCCCGAGCCGCGCTGGTCCAGCGCATAGCCGCGCGCCAGCGCAGGCACGCGGCTCGGGCCGCCGAACTGGCGCTGCGGCGCCGCCGCTGCGCCGGCATCCTGGCCGAAGCAATCCAATGCCGGCGCGGCCAGCGCCGCACCGCGCTGGCCGCGCGCGTGCTGGCTGCGCGTTTGACCCGCTGCGACGCCGCCGAGGCAATCTGGCACGCCGCCAACGCCGACAAAGCCGCGCTGGCCCTGTGCGAGAGCGAGCTGGCCGCGCTCGAACGGGAGGTAGGCGCAGCGGCACTGCGCCGCAGCGAACTGACCATCCGGGTGAGCCTGACGGGCGCCGTGCCGTGCGTCGGCACCGACCTGCAGGCGCGCTGCAGTTTGCTCTTCGACGCCCACGCCGCCCAAGCCCTGGTGGCGGCCAACGATGTGGCGCTGGCCTCGATGGCGCGCCAGCGGCGCGCGCTGCTTAAACGCGGCGACTCCTTGCGCACGGCCTTGCGAGAAATGGAAGGGGCCGAGCAACATGTGCGTAAGGAGCGCGCAGCCGCTGCGCGCGCGCGCAGCCGGGCTGAGCGCTGTGCTGCGCTGGCCGCACGCATGCCGCAGATGCAGGCAGCCAGAGAGGAACTAGCCGCCGTCGAGTTGGCCGCCGTGGCGCTGGCCGAACACGGCGGCGCGGACACCATGAATGAAGCCGAACAGGAAGAAGCACGGGTGTTGCAGGAGCAGGCGACGCAACAGGCGGCAGCCGCGAGGCAGGCGCGCGCCGAGAAGCTCGCGCGCGGCGCGCGCCTGCAGGACGATCTGGCCGCGCTTCCGCCTTTGCCCGTCCCGCTTGAAACCGCAGAACTGGCTGGCGCCGCCGTGCGCGCCGGCGAAGCGCAGGCGGCACTGGCAGACAACCGCCGTGCGCGCGAACAGGCGCTGGTCGATGCTGGTCAGGCCGAGCAGCTGAAGCGCCGTGCGGGGGAACTCGAAGCACGCTGTCGCCAGCTCGACACCCATTTGGCCGAGGTCGAGCGCGAACTGGCCAAGTGGAGCATGGCGGCGCGCTGCTTCGGCCCGAACGGCGCGCTGGCCCTGCTGATCGATGACGCCGGTCCGGCCCTGACCGGGATCGCGAACAAGCTGCTGCTGGCCTGCCATGGTCCGCGCTTCACGCTGTCGGTGCATACCCAGCTCACCACCGCCAAGGGGGAGGCGCGCGAAGGCTTTCGGCTGGTGGTGCACGACGCCGACAGCGGCGCCAGCAAGGATGTGACATTCATGAGTGGTGGCGAGCGGGTCTGGATCAATGAAGCGCTCACGCGCGCGCTGGCACTGTACTTGGCCGAGCAGGTCCACGGCCAGGGTCTGGCGCCGCAGCGTACCCTCTACTCCGACGAAACCGATGGCGCCTTCGACATCGAGCACAAGCGCGCCTTCATGGCCATGAAACGAGAAGTGCTGCGTTTAGGCGGCTACGCGCGCGAATATTTTATTTCGCACACGCCGGCGCTGGTGCAGATGGCCGACGCGGTGATCGACCTGGGCGCACTGCGCGACGGCAGTGCGGACGCGGACAATCCGGTCGCGGCGGCCGCATGAACGGGCCGGCGGGCCGTTTTCAAGGCGCGCAGACGGCCAGCGAGTCTTCTCTACGGCTGGGCAACTATCTGCTACGCACGACCTTCCTGACCGGGAACGTCGTAACAGGGCCGCGGCTGCACGCGCTGCCAGCATCGGTACGCGAAACCCTGCTGGAAGCGGTGCGCGGCGCCGGCGACCGATCCGGTCCCAGTTCGCTCGACGCCAGCGGAGGCGCGATGGTGACCGCGAGCGGCTACCGGGTGCGCTGGTGGTTCCTGCACCTCGATCCCACGCTTCGTGGCCCCTCGCGCAACCGCTACGATCCGCACCAGTCGCGCCGCGTACTGGTGCTTGAACTGGACTCGCGCGCGCGGCCGCGCTAGCCAAACGTTGCGCGCGGACTGGCCGCGCCGTCACATGGCGCAATCTTCAGTGCCGACGTGGCCCACAGTGCGATTCGCCTCTACCCAGAAGGGCGGCCTATGCACCTACGCAAGGCGACGTGCATGCGGTCCTGGCGCGCCTGTACGCCGCGCGCGGATAAAAAATCCGGCCACTCGGGCCGGATCCAATTGCATCGCAGGGCAGGGCAATCACAGGAATTGCGCCTCAGGTCCGGCCACTACGCCGGGACGCCAAGCGTATGCGCCGAAGCCCTCCAGCGGTGTTGTGCGGGCAAGGTCACGGGCAAGCACGCTGGAGTGTTCCCGCGAGCGCGCCAGCTCGACGGCGAACGCGCGCGCCTGCTGGCCCCGGTTAAATAGCAACACGCTGCCGTCCCAGCTCGCCGCCGTCCCGCCGAGCGTGCCGGAAAAGCCCGGCATCGGCCGGTTGATGAACAGATCGAACACGCCGTGCGCGCCCTCAAAGCCAGCCAGCACTACTTGGTGGGTGAGCAGCTCGGCGCCGCTTTCGGCGCGCCGGAATAACGTTTCCCCGAGTGCGTCGATATCGTGGCTGCGCATGTAGGAAAACATGAAATCGAAACGCTGACGCCCGCCCCGGCAGCGATAGGTCAGTTCGTCGATGCAAAAATCACGCTGGCCAATGAGCTTGCCAAGCTGGTCAAGAAAGTACGTTACGTGTGCGGCGATGGTTATGTCAGTCATAGTGTCCTCCTGGTTGGAAATGGTGAAAGGCCGGCAAGCGCGTGCGCGGTGAAGTATCGATGCGGCTGCTCGGCCCCGCGGTACGTGGCAGCCGGGGCGGCGGGCACCGTGGCGCTCACGGGACAGCGGCGTCCGCAGGCTCCGGTGCCGGCACCGCGTCGTCCGCCAGCGCGCCCGGCTGGCAGGCCCGCTGGCGGCGCCGGGCGACAAGGGCGCGGCGCATCGCCGCTTGACGGCGCGCAGCGCTGCGCGGTTGGCGTCTTCGACCAGCTGACGCGCCCAACACAAGGCAATGCACATCTTTCGATTCATTTCGTTCTCCTCAAGTCAAGTAAGAAGGGGCAGGCCGGCAGCGCCGGCCACGAAACGCCGTGGCGCCGCGGGTGGCGTACGGCATAGCAACGCTAGCGGGGGCGGTCCAGACCGATCTGGGTCCGGCCGGCCGCCAGCTTGGCACGCCAGCGCGACGCAGCGTTCGGCACAACGAATCTCGCCGCAAGACGGCGCGCGCACCGTTGTGCCGCGCCCAGGGCAGCCCCGGCAAGGGCAGCCCCGGCAAGGGCAGCCGCACCGGGCCATCGGTGCGCCAGCGCGACGGCGGCGCCCGCTCCGATCATCTCGCCCAGCACAGTGCAGCCGAGATAGACGACGGCGGCGCGCCAAGCAGCAGGGGGGACGGCGCTGCGTTCGAGCGCGAGAAGCTGGCTGATGCGCCAGGATCCCGTGTCGAGCGTCAGCGTGTAGCCGGGCTGGCCGCCCTCGGTACGCATGGCCACGATCCGCAGCCGGCCCTGCTGCACCAGCTCTGGCTCGGCCCGCGCTCCGACGCAGCGACGGGTCCAGCGCGCCTGTTCGATCAGTTCGAACTGGCTGCACAGCTGAGTGAACCGAAACGCGCCGATCACCAGTGGCGGCAAAGCGGGTACGCACAGAGGATGGCGTAGCGTCGCTTCCTGCACGTCGAGTAGACTGGCCAGGGCGGGCCCGGCGCGGCATACATCGGGCTGGTCGCGCAGCACTTCATAGACCCACTGTCCGCGCCGCGCCGCCTCGCTATCGACGCTGTCGATCCAGGTCGCCAGCGCGCTAAGGGTGGTACACGGCAGCACGCGCCGCAGACCGCGCCGCACGATCACGCGCTCGATCCGGGCCAATCGCGAGCGCCCCATTGGGCAATCGATAAAGCCCTCGCCGTGCTGCTGCCACAGTGCCATTAGCGGGCTGCAACCGCCGTCGCGCTCGATCATGGTCGCGGCAGTCCTCTGCTGCGCGAGATTAGGCTGGTGCAACGCCGCCACGATCAGCGGCAGCATGCGCCGCGCGGTGCCGGGATGCAGTTTGAGCAGCCTTGGATCGATCCCGCACAGGGGCGGCGTCGTGTGCCCGGGAAGAGCCCGGCGGCAGCGCAACGTCACCAGTTCGCCACGCTGACCCGCCCGGCCCTTGCTGACCCAGTCGCGCAAGACCGGGTAGTAGCGCTCCAACAGGGCGGCATCGGCAGCCGGCACGGTCCAGAACGGCGCATCGAAGGGCCATTGCTGATACGCCAGGGCGGCGCCGACCAATTCAATCATGCGCGCGCTGTCACCGCCGTAACCGAGCTCGCAGATGAGGGCGTAGCGCAGCAGCGACGCCGGCGGCGTGGTCAGATTGACGATCTCGGCCTGACGGTTGCGCCAGAAACGGCGAAATGCTGGCGTAGCGTGCAGGCGGCCGCTGGCCAGATCGAGACCCACTTGCACGCAGTTCAGATCGAGATCGTTGAGCAGGGCTAACGGCAAGGGGGGCCAGGCGAAGGCGGCGATGTCAAAGATGCCGTCGCGCCATCGCACGGCCGCACCTAACGGATGGCGTTCGATCGCCTGTTCCTCGTGCATGCCGGCACCACGTGCCGGCGCGGGCAAGGCGTTCGGTCCGTGAAGCGGAACGACGATGTCGATGTTGGCTCCCGGCCGCAGGCTGGCGGTGCTGTCGCCGCGTAAGGCGGCCAGCACGGCGTCGCCAATAACGAGCCCGTGGGCGGGAAGATACTGGCCGTGCGCGGCGGCGTAGGATTGCAGAGCGCACAATACACGGCGGCCGAGCTGGCCGTCGCGATCGTCGTGCAGAGGGTCATGATCGGCGAGCAAAATGTCATTCATAGTGTTACTCCTTTCTCGAGCAAGGGGGGAACTTCAATGGCGCGGCCGGATGGGACTTCCAGGAGAAAAAGACAGCCAGTGGAAATGGCGGCGCGCGGGAGCGGGCGGCGGGGCGGGCGCGCAGGTGCGCGGCAGCATGAATAGACGTGGGTGCTGGCGAGATAGGGCGGTGGGATACCGCCGACGGATGCCAGCTGAACCGTCGTGAAAAGCGGCTTGGGAGGCGCAGGGCGCGCGCGGCGCCGGCGTCTCCTAAGCGCTTTGCGCGCGCCGGTAACTGGTGTTGGCAGCGCGCACGCAGGCGCGCATTGGTGGATCAGGTCTGCTTGCCGAAGGGAGTACGGGCAGGGCTAGCTTCTGCCGAAGTCGACTTTATGAAAGCGCGCCCGTGCCGTCAAGGCGCGGGCCGGCTCGCCCGGCGCCCACGCCCGCCCCATGGGACGCGCGCGAGCCGGGGTCCGAAGATAATTCTGGACGCGACGGCGCCGCGACGGCCCAACTAAAGTGGCCGCTGTCGCTCCATTGTCGCCCGAAAGTTATTTTGTGACCGGTACTGCCAACTGCTGCGCAGCGCCTGCCGCCGCCCTCCCACCGGGATGCCGGGATGGACCTGGGGGGCATTTTGCTCGCGCCAGTCTGGGCCGTCGCGGACTACAGCATAGGGAAGCGCCGATCAGCCTACGCTAAGCTAATCGCTGCGACCAACGTGGCCGCGCGCAAGCTACGGTTGTTTCCAACACCAACGGGATCGTCCCGCCCGTCGAACATAGCGCCGCTGCCTAGTAAGGACGGCTTTGAGTGGCTTGGCCCATCTCGACAGGTCTAGTACGCGTGTTCAGCCCAAGGTTGAAAATTGCCAAGCGCAATGGCGCGCCTGGCTGTCGCGATCCTTGATGCAACCGCCATATGCCGTCAAATCCATGCAGTTGCTGGCTATGTGTGGTGCGAGCACGCCGTAGCGGCCCGACTCCGGGCCTGCGCGGTGCGCACTGGACGGTGCGCCGCGCAAGCGTATGCTGGTCTTAGTCCCTCACCACACAGGAACCCATTATGTTCAGACAACTGTACGATTTCGCCTGCACCACCCGCCTGTCGTTGCTGGTCTCGGCCGATCCAGCCACTGGCAGGCTGACGCTATGCGTGACGCCGTTGGCCGCTGGCGACGGGACCGTGCCGCAATTGGCCGAGCCGCTCCAAATGTGCGCCACTCCGGAGGAGTTCGATGTCGATTTCGTCACGGCGCTGCGCACCTATACCAGCGTCTGCGTGCCTCTGCTGGAACAGGCGCAGCAGTCGGCTAAGGCCCTAGAGAAGACAGCGTCGAAGGCGCGAAGCGCGGCGGCAAAGCGGTCCGCGCGCACTGGATCGGCCGCCGCGCCTGCACCGGCCGGTTTGCCGCGCAGCGATGTAGATGGGGACGATGTGAATACTTGCACCACCAACATCGGCGATTTCTCCAACACCACTGTCCCGGCCGACGCCTCCAAGGTGATGCACCGACCTGAGCCATTGCCGGCCCCCAACGCGGCGCGCGGCGCGACACAATTTAGCCTGTTCGGAAATTAGGGGAAGCCATGGCCATCACTATTGAACCAATGCGCCGCGAACTGCGCTACAACGGCGTACGGCTTGCCGAATTGCCCGGCGCCACAATCGAGCAGTCGCGCCAAGTATATGCCGTCATGTATCCCGAGCTGACCAACGCCGAACTGGTCACAGGCGAACTCATCAACGGCGTGCAGCACTACGAATTCCGCCGTGCGGTGGGCACCAAGGCGGGACGGCGCGTTGCCGCGCTGCGTCGGTTGGTGCGGGCACAGCAAAACTTGAATGACCCGTCCATGCGTTTGGCGGAGGCGCTGCGCGCTCCCGACAGCATGAAAGCGGCCCAAGCGCTGGTCGAATTGGCGCGCGAAGCAGGGGAGGGGGCGCAGCGGCGCCCCTGTCCGCCGAGCCTACTGGCGCCGCTGCCATGAACGGCACGCTCGCGCTGCCCCGGCTGTCCGCAGCCATTCCGCTGGCGCTGCGCGCGCAGTGCAGCGAAGGGAAGTTGGCCGAATATATCATCGCGGCCGGGTGCGTGAGCGAGATCGACGTGCCGCGCGAACTGTCTACCGCCGTGTCGCCGCTGGACGTGTGTGAGCGGGCGCTGCAACGCTGGCTGCGCGGAACTCTCGGTCCGCTCAGGCTGCTATGTCCGGCGATCATGCTCAGGCACGACGCGCCCGACGATGAAGTGTTGGAACTGGAATGGAGCGAACTCGGCCAAGAGGTGTTGCTGATCGGACCGGTGCTGGAACGTCTCGAAGGGGCCGTAGCCGGCCTGGGCGCCAGCGTCCTGTCCGAGCTGCTGTTACAAGACGTCTGGCCGCTGTGGGGCCAGTCCGATGCCGTCGAACATCTGATCAATGATTCATGGTACGGCGAAGAGAGCGAACACATCATGCTCGACGAACATAGCGACACCCCACAAGAGCGCGCTGAACTGCTCGCCGCCATCGTCACCCGTGCGGCCATCGACGCAGCCGTCCCGCTGTGGGCGCGTGATAGCCAACGGCACGTGGCGCTGGACGACGCACAACTGGCGCGCCTGGCCAGCGAGCTTGACGAGGCCGGCTGTGCGGCGCGCCTACTGCTCGATCTGCGCCACGCGTTGGCGCGAATGCGGCGTGCGCAAGAGCAAGGCTGCATGGCCACCGTTCATTTTCCTGGCATGCCGCGTCCGGACAGCGAAGACGATGAGGATTGGCAGGAGTTCGTGGGGTACGCCAAGGTGTTCGGTTGGCGAGGGCCAACCGACACCACAGTGCGCGTGTTCGACGAGATGTACAACTACGCAATGCAGGGCGAATGCTGCTACGCCATCGGGCGCGTGCTGCTGCACCGCGACCACCCCGAGCAGCTGAGGCGCTGGTGCGCAGCCATGGAGATGCGCCTGCGCGTCGTGGCCGCGGTCGATGCCTTGCTCGCCGTCGTGGCCCAGCCATACTAAAAGCCTGTCAAAACAACCACGCAAGGAGAATCCATGACCGAGCCGACATTTTCCATCACCAGCCTGCGCAGCGCGCCAATTCCTCTCACGCGCGCCATCCTGCTCTATGAGCGTGGAAGTTGCGTCCATGCGACCGTCCACTCCGTAACCGGAGAGGGCGGGCAGGCGCGCATCGGCGCGGGCAAGCCCGTGACCACGCGCGCAGTGGCCGAACTGGCGCGGCGCTTGAGCGCGCCGCACGAGCGCGCCGGCCTGCTGCCCGCCGGCCTGCTGCATCTGACCGCGCACCGCATGCTGTGGTGGCGCGCGCCGCGTCCGCGCACGGTGTATTTTCACTGCGACGATATCGGTTCGGGCCGGTGCAGCGCCAACGTCCCCCATCCGGGCCTCGTGTTCCAATCAGATGGCAGCAGCTTGCGGGTATGGGCGGTAGCAGGCCGCGCCCGCCCAAGCATGTTTACCCCGCTGTGGCGCGCGCCGTATTTCAACGTCTTTGATCACGGCGAAGTATGCGCTGGCACTGTGCGCATGCCGGGGACCAGCGGACCGGATGTGATCGACTTGTGGGAGGACGCGTTCTTCGACAGCTATTTCTCGCATCCGAACGGTACGTCGCAGCTCGCCTACCACGGCGGCTGCGTGGCTTTCTGGAAAGCTATGCTGCGTGGCCGCTTCCGCTCCTTCCCCGAACGGGTGCTGGTGCGCGGCTCCGGACCCGCTACCTTGGGCGACCTGATCGGAGGCGGCAATGCTTGATCCGCGCGACGTGCTTTTGCAAAACCAGCTGCCGGTGCTGCCGGTTCCTCTGTTCGGCCCGCTCGCAGGGATGGACGCCAATGGCGAGCGCCTTCTGATAGCCGCGAATGGCGTATTTTTGCAGGTGCGGCGCGATTGGCTCGATTGGACCGAACGCATCGCTCCTGCGCCGAAGGGATTGAGCATGCCTTTCGGCCAAGTCTGCGCCCAAGGCGGCATCCTTCGCGGCGGCCCAATTCCTGAGCGGCTGATCGAACGTTTCGTGGCGGCGGGGCGCGCCGCGCTGCCCAATGAAATCGCCGGTTCGATCGTCCTCGACAGCGCCACCGGCGCATACGACCTGAGGATTCACCCGCTGCTCGCGAATGGGCCGGCCAAGGTGGATTCGCTCAGGCCCACGCTGGCGCGCAGCCAGTCGCGGGTGGTTGACCTGCATACCCATGGCCTGCTGCCGGCGATCTTTTCTGGCAAGGACAACCGCGACGATCAGGGCGTGGTGCTGGCCGGGGTATTCGGCCAGCTCGACCGTGAACGCTTCGCCTTTTCGTTCCGACTTTGCCTGAACGGCCTGTTCGTGCCGCTGACCGAACCTTGTGGCTCGGGGCGCTGGACGCGCGCGGGCGTGTCTTGCGGCGCTCTGTTCACCCCGGATACTGACCCGATCCAATAACGCAGGGGCGCCATGGACCATATACTCGATAGCTCTCTGCTGACCAGACGAGTGCGCGTCGACCTGATCGGCGTGGGCGGCGCTGGGGCGCAGATGGCCGCCGCGCTGGCGCGCCTCAACGTCGCGCTTCTAGCCCTCGGGCACCCTCATGGCCTGCACGTGCGTGCCTTCGACGGCGGCCACGTCACCCCGGCAAACGTAGGGCGGCAAGTCTACAGCCCCTCCGATGTCGGCCACAACAAGGCCGAACTCACGGTCCATCGCCTGAACCAGTTCTATGGACTGAACTGGACCGCGCACGCCAGTCACCTACAACCATTTCTGACCTGCGACGACTGGAACCCGCCGGATATCCTCATCAGCTGCGTGGACACGCGCGCCGCGCGCGCATGGCTGCACCATACGCTATGGCGCTGCGGCGGACGCTGCTTCTACTGGCTCGACCTCGGCAACGAGGAAAGCAGCGGACAGGCCTTGCTGGGGCAGCCGCAAGGCGTCAAGCCGGCTCCGGGCGCTGGGCCGCGCCTGCCCTGCGTCACCGAACTGTTTCCCGAATTGCTCGATTCAAAGATCGCAGAAGATAACCGCCCATCCTGCTCGGTGCGCATGTCGCTCAGTTCGCAAGGGCTATTTGTCAACGATCTAGCCGTGCGCTACGGCGCCCAGTTGCTCTACGAACTGTTCAGCAACGGGCGGCTGCTCCAGCACGGTGTGATCTTCAACATGGCCGACAAGCGCAGCGCCGCGCTGCCGGTGGACCCAGAGGCGTGGGCGCGCTACGGCTACGTCGCGTAGCCCGACGCGCCGCCCGTCCGACATTGGGCGGGCGTGACCCGCGCTCCGATGAGCGTGGTGCAACTCAACGCCGATGGCAAGCTCGCCGTGCGGGAGGGCGCGCTGCGCCTGGAAACGAGGCTGGCGCGCGATGGTCTGGCCGAGGTAATGGCGAAACCTGGACGCCAGCCATGCTGGCGGGGGTGCTGCAGCGCGCCGCGCGATCTGGCCCAAACGGCTAGCGTGATCATCAACCCTGAGCGGCGTACCGGAAGGCGCGCCCGCCTACCGCTTCCCCGGTTATCTCGAATGGTCCATGCGTTTCGTCTGGTGCCATGGCGTCCTGATGATCGTGAGGGCGGTTTAGCGCTGCGTCGGCAAACCGCTGGAATTTCACTCCTGAAACTCCACAATAACTGCACGTTTTGCGCCAGCGCAAGGAGCCTTGCTACAGTTCGGCTAGGCTCGGTTCCGATTCCGTGCCGGAAAAAGGTGCGGCGCGCCTGCGCGAGTAGGCCGCTGCTGAGCAGCGGCACCTGGGCGCTAGCGCCGCGTGCCCGACTGCGTACACTGGACTAATCCTGCCACCGACCGCCACAGAGGAGTCCTAGATGAACATCGCCGCCGCCACGTCATCTGCGCCCGCCATCGCCACGCTCGCTGCCGATCTACCCACCCATGCCCTCACAGAGGCGCAGCCGGCGCCTGGGCTGCGCTGGTTCACGCTTGAGCAGGTTGCCCGCGCCATTTCCTACTGGAGCGCCGTCAAGCCCACCGAAAGCCACGTGCTGTGCCACGAGACAAGTATCCTGGCCGAAGTGTTGTCGGACATGTGGTATTTCCACCGCGACCGAGTAGACCAAGCCAGTGTCAGCGCTGCCCAGTATCTCGCCATGCACGGCGCGCAAATGGGGGCCACAGCGCCCATCCCTGCGGCACAGCCCGCCGCATTGGCCGTGCACGCGCTCGCGCGCCAGTGCGCCGCGCTCCTGCGCGAGCGCTGCAAGGACGACCAGTTTGTCATCTGGCGCATGCCGCAACGCTGGTACAGCGACCAGGGCGCGCTGGCCGGCCATCTAGAGAGCATGAACGTGGTCCAGTTGGCCGCGCAATTCCACTACGACATTGTTACCGATCTTAATCACGCTGCAATCGTGCGCAGCGTGCCGCCTGCGCTGTGGCCGGGTGCTGCTCGCTGATCCATCCGCCACGCCGGGTTGGCGGCAGCCGTTGCCTGCTGAGTGCCCTTTGGCCGGCCACAAGCCATCTTTGTCGTTTCCTTGTCCTGATGGTGTGGGCCCATAGAGGCCCCGCGTCTGGACCGTTAAGCACCTCCGAATCGATGCGCGTGGCCTGCCGGCCCTTTGGCCGCCAGGCGCTATCCGCCCCGCATACCGCGAGCCCGCAGCCGCATCCTAGCGGCCCATCCCTCGCGCTACATAGTGCTCCAGACATGCAAGACCAGCTTCGGTTCCGGTGTTCCGATTGAGCGGTCTTAACGTGCCACTCGCCAGGCGCGAGCATTGTCGCCATTATTGGCGGCACCGCCAGCGCCGCGCGCCAGCCCGTTAAATCTATCCTTGTTACTAGTGCCTAATCATGCCGCCGCTATCACATTTGCTTCGCTCTCTCTTCCGCTGGGTCGGCCGGCAGTCTGCCTGCCTGGTCCTGTTCGTCATGGCGTCGCTCCTCATCGGCCTGTTCGCGTTGTGCGCCAGCATCCCGGGGTGGTGGTCCGTGCCGCTGGTGGGCGTGTTCCTCGCCGCCATCCGGCTTGCCGCGCGGCGCCAGTACCTTGAGCAGGTCCGCCAGGCGATGCGTACGGTTCCTGCCCACGGTCATTTTTGCGCTCCACCACCGGGACCGTATGCGGGCGTGCCGCACCCGCCGCAGGCAGGACGTGGGCCGAAACAGCAGCGCCTTGCCGATTCCCAAGGCAGACCGTCGGGAATGGACCGTCGCTGCACGGTACCGACGGTATTGCCCGACAAATGGGGGCGCCGTCGCATGATCGGCTAACGGGACAGCGCCGCGCCCACCCGGTGGACCGCTCACTGGCGCTACAAGCATGCGGCGGTATAGAAGGGTGCTGACAGAACGGTGCAGCAAGGTGGCAAGCGCAGCCAGGTAGTGCCGAGTGGTTTACGAGGTGCGCGCTGCCGCAACGAAAAAACAGTCGCGTTTTAGGAAGGGATCGACATCTGCGCTTCCTGGTCCCCCAACCCTCATGAGAGGAAAAACAGTTGAGCAGCAAAACCGTTGCGCGCGGAATGTGTTTGCGCTGACGCAGCTGATGAGCCCGACAAGGACACTGGCTAGCGATCTGGAGGTTAGATAATGAACCATTAACCTAACCGATGGAATGTCCCATGCTCGATTCAAACCACCTTTCCGCCCAGGCTGAGCACCAGGCAGATGCGGCTGGGCGCGTGCACGCCGACGATAAGCGCATCATCAACGGCAAGACCGACGTGAACCAGCTTGTCCCGTTCAAGTATAAATGGGCCTGGGACAAATATTTGGCCGGCTGTGCCAACCACTGGATGCCGCATGAAGTGAACATGCAGCGAGACATCGAGCTGTGGAAGAACCCGCATGGGCTGACGAGGGTGTAAATAATTTTGTGTAAACGGTCATTTGGCAGGACACTGCCGCCATCAAGGAGAAACAATGACCGTTGCAAAGCGTAATAAGCGGGCCAAGCCCGATCCGGAACTGCTCAAACTGGCCGACAGCCTCCTGGCCAACTATCAGAAACCCGAAGACCTGATCGGCGAAAACGGCCTGCTCAAGCAACTCACCAAAATGCTGGTGGAGCGCGCCCTGGAGGTCGAGATGACGGACCATCTGGGCCATGACAAGAGCGGCGAGGTGACCAACGGCACCGCCAATACCCGCAACGGCTATAGCACCAAGACGCTCAAGGGTGATTTCGGCGCGCTACCGCTGGACGTTCCTCGTGACCGCCAAGGCACGTTCGAACCGCAGATCGTGGTCAAGCACCAGACCCGCTGGACTGGCTTCGACGACAAAATTATCTCGCTCTACGCGCGCGGCCTGAGCGTGCGGGAGATCCAGAGCCACCTGGAGGAGATATACGGCACTGAGGTGTCGCCGACGCTCATCTCCAGCGTCACCGACGCCGTCAGCGAGGATGTGAAGCTCTGGCAGGCCCGCCCGCTCGACGCCGTGTACCCGATCCTGTATCTCGATTGCATCCACGTCAAGGTGCGCGACAGCGGCGCGGTGCGCACCAAGGCGGTCTATCTGGCCATCGGCGTCAACATGGAAGGCCACAAGGAGGTACTGGGCCTGTGGATCGCTCAAACCGAAGGGGCCAAGTTCTGGTTGCAGGTCGTCACCGAGATCAAAACCCGCGGCGTGCAGGACATCTTCATTGCATGCGTGGACGGCCTGAAAGGCTTCCCGGACGCCATCGAGACGGTATACCCGCAGGCCGCTGTACAACTGTGCATTGTCCACATGGTGCGCAACAGCCTGAACTTCGTGCCCTGGAAAATGCAGAGGGAAGTCGCCGCCGATCTGAAGCTGATCTACAGCGCGGCGACCGTCGACGAGGCCGAGCTCAGGCTTGGAGAATTTGAAGGTAAATGGGATAAACAGTATAAACCAATAAGCCAGTCATGGCGCCGCAACTGGGCCCGTGTCATACCGTTCTTCGACTACCCGCCAGAAATCCGCAAGGTGATTTACACCACCAACGCGATTGAATCGATTAACATGAGCCTGCGAAAGGTCACCAAGGCCCGCAGTTCCTTCCCGACCGATGAAGCCGTCAGCAAGCTGTTTTACCTCGCACTGAACAACATCAGCAAGAAGTGGACGATGCCGATACGGGACTGGAAAGCAGCGCTAAACCGCTTCGCCATCCAGTTTGGAGACCGGGTGTCGCAGGCTTAAACGAAAACCCGTTTACACAGAATCTGGTACACCCCCGGGCTGACCGACGACGAGCGCCTGATCGTTAAGCGCAACCTAGGCTTTTTCGTCACTGCAGACTCGCTGGCCGCCAATAACATTGTGCTCGGCACCTACCGCCACATCACGGCGCCGGAATGCCGCCAGTACCTGCTGCGACAAGCCTTCGAGGAAGCCATCCATACTCACGCTTACCAGTACATTGTCGAGTCGCTTGGACTGGACGAAGGCGAGATATTCAACGCCTACAACGAAGTCAGGTCGATCCGCGATAAGGACCAATTCCTCATTCCGTTCATTAACGTGCTGACGGACCCGCAGTTTGCCACCGGAACGGAGGAGGCGGACCGCACGCTGCTCAAGTCGCTGATCGTCTTCGCCTGCCTGATGGAAGGGCTGTTCTTCTACGTTGGCTTCACCCAGATCTTGGCGCTGGGCCGGCAGAATAAGATGACCGGTGCAGCCGAGCAGTACCAGTACATCCTGCGCGACGAATCGATGCACTGCAACTTCGGCATCGATCTGGTCAACACGATCAAGCAGGAAAACCCGCACCTGTGGAATGCCGACTTCGTGCGCGAAATCCGCACGCTGTTTCACCGCGCCGTTCAGCTTGAGTATGCCTATGCCACCGACACGATGCCGCGCGGTGTGCTTGGCCTGAACGCGGCCAGCTTTCAGGCATTCCTGCGCTTCATGGCCAACCGTCGCGCCCAGCAGATCGGCATCGGAGTGCTATATGCCGAGGAACCGAATCCGTTCCCCTGGATGGCCGAAGCGATCGAACTGAAGAAGGAACGCAATTTTTTCGAAACCCGCGTGACCGAATACAACAGTGGTGGGCTGCAGTGGGATTAGGCACGATTGATCACGCACAAGGCCGCCAGGACCCACTTTCCTATAGTGGCGTCTGTTGCTTTTCTTTCTATGATCACCTGTGGTGACAACCGGCAAAGCGGTGACCCCGGGACTGGTGGCCGGTCAAGTTCCTCGCGCACCGGAGAATAACGTTTTGGAGAAATCATGAAAAGGACTCGCCTAACGGCCGTGGCGCTGCTGGCCTGCGTGGCCGCCGGTGCGGCGGCAGCCCAGGAACCGGGCAGCAATGTGGCCGGCCAAGAAAAGATCTGCTATGTCGCTCCGCCCAGCCAAGACTTCGAAGGTTTGCCAGACGTACTGCGCGAGTGCCGCCGCGGCGACATTCTTCTTTTCTCTCAGTTTATCAACATGCGCATCGCCTTGGCGCTCTGCGATTTCAACCGCGCAGTGGTGATCCGCGACGCCAGGGCGGGCGTGTGGTCCTGCATGTATACCGGGTTCACCCGTAACACCATCAATATGCCGGCGAAGTGAGCCGCCGGTCGGGCCCGCTGGCCAACGCTGCAGCCCGCCATTAAGCCGACCGGCCGGATGAGCGCCGCGGCTGGTCCTGCCAGGTATCGCCACCTTGGCATCCCAGTTCCATCTCTACTGCCGGTCGTCCGCTGCGCATCGGGCGGCCCGGTACTCCACCCGTGATGTCACATTTTGCTAACGCGGCGGTTTGCCCGAGGGCGCTTGCGGCGCGGCGGCACCGCAGTACTCGCCGTCCAGTAGCGCCGTCGACGCAGGCACCTGGCCGGCGCGAGGAGAGCCGAGGTAGGCGGCGGACACCGCGCTACGGTTATGACCCAGCTGGCGCGCGATATCGCGGTATGCCAGAGCAAGCAACGCCGGGTCGGGGCGCTCGGCCGCCCGCAGCGGCGGTGCGTACCCGGTCAGCTCAACATAAAGGTCGCAGGCGAACTGGTGGCGCAAGCCATGCAGGGTCACGCCCAACTGCGCCCGAGTCACCCCTACGGCGCGCATGGTGTTGGAGAACAGGGCCAGCGACTGCTTCAGGCTCAGGCCAGGGGTGCCAACATGGCCAGCGGGCCCGGCCAGCGCGCGCGCGCGCTCGAGCACCTGCTGCTGGACGGCGTTGCGCACCGCCGTAAAGCGCAGCCGGCCGCCCTTGGTGCCGCGCTTGACCCGCACGAACATCAGATAGCGCTCGTTTTGGTGCTCGGCAAACAGGTTGGCGGCCGGCACCTCGGCCGCCGCCGGACAGAACATAACAGCTTCCTTGCGCCGCATGCCGAACGCCATCACCAACGCCAGCTGGATGCCAACGTAGGGATTGCGCGTGGCCACCCGGGCCAGCACTGCATCGACATCGACCCCATGCGCGTCCCAGGCGCGTTCGCGCGTGGCGGCCAAACGTCGCGTGCCCAGCGCCGGATCAGTGATGTACTGGCGGGTCGGCCCGATCATGCCTGGCTTGCCGATCCAGCCACAAAACACCCGCAGAAACGATAACTGCAGCTGTATGTAGGCAGCCGAATAGGGTTGTCCCCGCCACAGCCCGCGCGTATGCAGTTGCGGCGCGTCGGCCGGATCGGCCAGCCAGTAGCGCACCAGCGCCTGTACATGGCGGTTGCCCAGGCGCGCCGGGGCAATTTCATAGCCCAGCTGGCGCAGCCGCTGAAAGCACAGGAACAGACCGCAGGCGCGTGCGGCGCGAGTGCGCTCCGACACCACCTTGTGGCCGTGCGCATGCTGGCCGTTGTTGCGCTGGAGAATAGCCGCCAGCTCGGCCTTCCAGTTCGATGCTCGGCTCATAGCCGGCGCCTGTGCAGACATGCATTCATTAGGGCCCTCCCGATAATCGAATCGGCCTGCCGCTGCTGCGGCAGAACCACGGCCTGTTGGCGCGCCACACCTGCGGCCACAGGCGTTGCGGGACGGTACGACAGCGCCCGGTGCGTGCGTCCAAGGCGCGCCGGGGAAGATAGCTGATCGGCCGCGGGCGGCCTGGTAGCGTAAAAATGGGTAAGACGCGCGGGCAGGTGGTTAACCAAGGCCCACGGGGAACCGCGCGGGACGCGTTTCTCCTGCCGTAGCAGGATCGGAAGTATTACAAAGGCGCACGCCGCCTCGTCGCTATCCGTCGGCCCTACCACCGGGCCGCCGACGATCACGCGCACAGGCTGCGGAGCGCCAGCGATGGCGCCGCCGCAGGCTCGCGCAGCCCGGATCGGGCCGCGCGACCGCGCGAGGGGTAAGCGTGAAACAGATCGTGCCGACGCGCGGGCCAAACCGTGCGCGGCGCTTCGCCGCGCTGGGCGGCGGGGAACAACATGAAGGCAGGACGTACCTGCTGGCTGCGTGGAGCAGCGGCCTGGGGTGCACGCATGGCGTGCGCAGCGAAACAACGCATGCGCAGGCGAGCGAACGGGGGAGCGTCGCGGTGCCCTCGGCGGGGAACGCGAACGGGTCGTATCGCCTGACGGCGACGCGAAGCCAACCGGCGGCGCACGGCGGCCGGAACAACAAAAGCGCGGGGAATATTTCTTTGGCCTGTGGCCTGCGGGTAACGACCGCGAGGGGCATCGGCTTCGCCGTGCGCCACGCCACCTAGGGGGAACCGATGTCCCGAGGGCGGTGGCCCCTGACAACGTGCCAACTGTAGAAAATCCGCCCGGTTCTGTCAAGCGTCTTGCGCAGGGCGAAAAATGTTCAATTTGCGTCAATTAAAATATTAAAGCGCGCGGTTGCGCGCGCGCTCCTATGACTGGCGCGAAAGTAGCCTTCCTCTGTTTTTCAAACCGCCCGGCGACGCTTGCCTACGCAGCTGCGTCATACGCGCCATGGCGCGGCTGCGGCGCGGGTGCGAGCCCGCAGGGCGGCAGGTGCTCGCACCGCCACCCGCGCGCGGGAACGGGTGCAGGCGCGCCGAGGCGCGGGTGAAGGACAAGAATCGGCTTGCCTGCTGGCCCAAATCGGATTTATCCGACTAGTGCATACGGCCGTGCGGGACTACCTTTTCAGTTCAGTCAACCAGCCTGGAGCTAACGTGCATCCCATCGTCAGGGCCGTCGATACCGGCCGTCGCAATGTCAAATATATCGCCCGCGGCGAGGGTGCCGAATGGCGCTGCGCGCTGTTCCCGGCCATGGCCTACCCGTGCGAATCGGGTGTCGCCGCCGAGCAGCACGGCGGCCGACGCAAGACCATCTTCATCCCGTTGGAGAACCTGTTCTACGAGGTCGGGCCGGACGTACACCTGTCTGCTGACGTGTTCAGCGCCCAGATGCTACAGCACGACGGCTACGCGGCCACCCCCGAATACCTCGCGCTCACCCTGGGCGCGCTACACCACATGCAACAGGAAGCGATCGACCTGCTAGTGGTGGGCTTGCCGGTGGCGACCTTCAAGCAGCGCAAGGTGGTGGCGGCACTCGAGAAGTCGCTGACGGGGGTGCACAAGGTGGGCGGCAAGCGCAGCGTGGACGTACGCAAGGTGTTGGTGCTGGCCCAGCCTCAAGGGGCGCTGATGCAGCTTGGCATGCAGCAGGATCGGCTGGCCGAGCTGCGCAAGCAGCGCAACCTGATCATCGACGCGGGCCACCGCACGTTCGACTGGCTCGTGACGGATGGCATGTGTACCATCGGCAAGCGCTCGAACTCGGTCGACCGCGGCATGTTCAATGTGCTGCAGCGCATCGCCGAGGGCATCAGTGCGAGCACCGGGGCCAATTACCGCGACTACGACGCGATCGACCGGGCCCTGCGCGAGAAAGCTCCGTTGACGGTCTACCAAAAGGAGTATTCGGTGGCGCGCCACTTGCCGCTGGCGCGCACCGTGTGCGACCAAGCAGTGGCCGAAATGCTGCACTACGTGGGCGACGCGGCCGATATCGCCAACATCATCGTTGTCGGCGGCGCCAGCTTTTTTTTCAGCCCGGCCATCAAGCGCGCCTTTCCGCGTCACCGCATCGAACTGTCCAAGGATGCCGTGTTCGCCAACGTGCTGGGATTCCAGATGGCGGGGGTCGAGCTGGCCCGCACCGGGATGGCGCAGGCGGGGAGCTCCCCATGAGCGAGGTACTGCGCATGAGCCTAGAGCTGGCGCGCGACGAGGACAGCGCGCTGTACGACGAACTGGCGGCCTTGCCCAAGGGCCGCAAGCGGCTGAACCGCCTGCGTACGTTGGCACACATCGGCCTGCGCCTCAGCGGCGCGCCGGCGGCGGCCAGCACCACCTTGCCGCCGCCCGTGCAGCCACCTGAGCACAACACGCGCAGTGCTGCCCTGGCTGATCTTCTATCACCCATCGATGAGCAATGAGGAAGCCATGGCAATGCAGCCGGATCCTCCACTGAGCGCCAGTACTTTGGCAGAGATGGGGGTGTGCGAACGTCGCGTGCTGCTCGAACAGCGCTACGGTCGCCGCGCCAGCTCGCAACAGGCTAGCGCCAGGCGACGCGGAGTGGCAAGCCACAGGCAGTTTTTCGACGCCGCGCTGAAAGGCGCACACTCTGCGCGCCTTTCGCGACCGCTTTCTGTACGCGCGCCGCGCTGGGCGGGCGTTCGTGGAAGCATAGTACTTGGCCAGTCCGGGGTGGTCTCACTGGTTGCGGGCGCGCCTGGCCGCCCTGATGATGGTACGCACGCTGTTGCGTCTTGCAGCGCTTGTGGCCGCATGGCTGCTGCATCTGGCGAGGCGGCCATGACAACATCCAGAAACAAACATGACGATCTAGGAAGTCTGGGGCGCTGAGAGATTGCACCTCACGCTCAACGGAAGCGATTCGACAGTTTTGTCGAACAGGCTAAACGGGTTTCTCCCATCTGCTTCATTACGTTCGAGTGCAATCGGTATCCAGACGTAGCTTTCATTGCCCGTTGCTATTGTCCGGTTCTGTTTCAATTAAATTTGCAGGCAGAAGTTTGCTTCCATCATCAATCCAAATCCGCAATCCATCTGGTAGGGGGCGGTTACCAGCAATCGCAAACACTATGCCGGTCACGTAGCATTTGGCGCTTAGCGCATAGTCTCTGGCCAGGCGCCGATCATCGCCTGATGGCTCCGGATCTGGCTCCGGATGGGTGTGCCATAGACCGACACAATGCAGGCCGGATTCGAACAGCACTTTGCGCTCAGCATATGCCTCCTTGGGATCGAACTTCACCTTAACTCGAGACGCCGACTTTGCCCGAAGCTTCGTGGCGCGTTCAATGACAATCACGGACGCGGTTAGGTCGCGTGAATATAGCTGACCGACCGATTCTGGGCCGTGGGAATCTAGCTGGGCCTGACTGCCCAGGTATTCAACGACTTCCATCGTGAGCCGCATCGACCATGTTGCCCCCGCAAGCTGGAAGAAGGCTTCCTTCATTTTTTGTCCAGAAGGTCTACAAGACGGCGCGTCATTGAAATCCCATCGCTGGGCGCCCCTAGAATAGGGACAATAGAATTGGTCTCGATGCCGGGTACTCCAAGCCCATCGAAGAACGCCTTGCTGCGGACGTAGCTCCATACTGTGGAATCCACCAACGGTCTGTCAATGATGCTGATAATCCTTTCGCTGCAGAACCCGGCCGCCTGCATAATGTCCGCGCTCCCATAAGGATGGAACCCATCGCTGCATGCCGGCAGCTGGACCTTGGTTGTGGTTCGATACGTGGCCGCGCTTACGTTCGGATGCACAGGGTCTGTTGCCGGCCATGCGGAATCCAGCGTCGACGCAACTACGTGAGTTGCTGCGCAAAACGGCTCGACCCAGGCGTGCGCTATCGGCACATCGCCGAGAAGTCGATTACGATTCAAGGCCAGAAACTGACGTACCCCAGAATCGGCTGTGCAGTCGATGACCATGTCATATTTCCCAGGTTTGCAATGTTCGAGAATCCACTGTTGCGCCGTCGCTGCGGAGCCTTGAACGATCACTCGTGGAATTTCCTTCGTTAAGCGCGCAGCCATCGTGATTGCCTTGCCACGATGGACTGCGGACATGCCCAGCACGTGCCGTGAAATGTTTGGACCGTCGAAAGTCTCCATGTCAACGATATCGATTTTTCCTACACCGCTTCGAGCCAGCACCTCCGCGACTTGGCATCCAAGCGACCCGCAACCGAGCAGCAGCACGCGTTTGGAAGACCTTTGGTGGACTACCTCGGTCGCATGATCGCGGGCAAGAATCCACGCTGGGTCAATGCGATGTATGATGATTGGCGTTACATGCAGTGTCTCCACGATGGAGACTGTCGGTGGGGACAGCTGGTAGCCATATAACTCGGTGCCGAGAGCAAAGACTACCAATAGCGGCTGCTGGCCAAGTGCCACCTTGTTATTACCTGCTGGGCCTGCATGCACTGCGCTCGCCGCCGACCGCAACCAATTTTCAAGTGATAGCTCGCCACCTGTTGCGGAATGCGCCAGGCTTACAATTTCCTGAAACGTTTGAGGCCATGTCGATGGCGTCCATAGCTGTCCGTCGGGCAGACGAATAAAAACCGCACTGCCGCGCATGAACGTGCCTTCAGCCCAGGCGTGGCGCTTTGCCAGCGCATCTGGGTCACGGTCTTTTGGAGTGACCACTTGGACGGCAATACGCTGCCGCTTTGAGCTAGTACGCACATACCCGGCAATGCTTCCTTCCAGCCAGCGGTCAACGGATGGTACGTCAACAAATGTCGCTCGCGGCGGCGGACGTGCACCGCGCACCTCGGTCGCCTGAAGGTTAAATCGGTTCCAGTATGACGCGCGCTCCTGGTGAAATTCGCGCTCTATCCAAAGCGGATTGTTCGATTTGTAGAGGAACTGCGTGCTGAACTGGTCCAGTGCCTCTGCGACAGCCGTGATGGGGGAGGTATAGTCCTCCGGCCGTGGAGCCGTTGCCAGGCAGACCCGGCCGTCTTCTTCGACATGGGGTAGCGCCAAGCAGTGCTTGGGATCGACGAACAGCTCGCACGGCGCCGCAGGGAACTCCCGTTTCAACGAAATTTTGACGGCCTGAATCGGATAGCCCAGGCCTGATAAATCCAGCCGCCACTCGGCGCGCGAGCCGTAATGAACGGCTCGAACGGCGCCAGCTTTGTGATAATCGGATGCGGCTAGCCAATCCGCAACGTCGCTGACAGCTGCGGGAAACTGGTGCCGGCTAAACATCTTCTTTGTCACCCGGTGAATCAACCCAAGGTATTCGACGAACCTGGGTTAATTGGCGCCTTAGGATTGGCACTCGCGAGACCGGAAGAAATCAGCCCGCCCAGCTGGGTCGGTGCAGGCGGCCGACTCGCATTCCACGCATCGACGCCTGCGGCACCGAAGACCCTCCTGATGGAGGCTTCGTCAGCACGGTCGGGGCTTTGATGGGTGAGCTTTTCCAGGTCACCCAGGAGCGCGGTATGCCAGCGTCCAAACTGCTTTACTCGTGCATCACGGTCATAGTTCCATTTGTCGGCAAAATTCTCGCCTGCCAGCTTAGGATTCAGCACTTTGTATTCGCCGTTGGCGTGGCCAATATATTCCGGCATCTTCTCGACCAAAGTCAGGGCAGCATCGAGTGGGGAGCTAAACACGGCGCCCTGCGCATGCAGATCGTCGTAGGCCTGCGCAGCCAAGGTCACTATGATGATGGAGATTGGCATCGTCTCCTTGTCATGCGGGGATGCCTCCCAGTACATGTTGTCTCGGTGCAGCTTCATCAGCTGTACCGCACGGCGCAGTACGTCATCAATCCCGACCTTTTCGGACGGAAGCGGATTCACAGTCGCGGAATCCATCACTAGGCTACGGTAGAAGGTCTCAGAGAACTGGAAGCGATGTTTCGCAATCCCGCAGAACCAGTCCGCAAATTCCCTCGGATTCGTCGGTGCCCACTGAGTGTCAGGGTCGCGAACACGCATGCCTTGGCCTGCATAAGATAGCCCCTTTACCGCTGGCGTCACATCGAAGTAGAAGGCTTTGCCGGGGTAGGGCAGGCGCCAGCAGCGGCGTTTTGCCTCGGGGACTCCGGTTACGCTTTCGTTACCTTCCAATGCTTTGCCGAACAGACTGAACATTTGCTCCGATCCCAGTCGGTCATAGCCAGAGCCCAACAGCTCGACGAAGATGTCCAGGTCGAAGTTCGTGTTGCCACGAGGGCGAATGGTCGTCTGCGTCGCCATTGAACCCTGTGGGGAGACGATGACGTCGTGTGCGGGGATGTTCAGTTTGCGCGCAATCGAAGCGCCGAGAGTCTTGTACGCTCGTTCAGCTTCTGCCCGTGCATCCGCATCAAGTTCAAGCCTGTGGAGCAGCCCCCCAATCAGCACTTCCCACTGGCGTACCTCGCTTCGGTCCCTAAGCGACTTCAAGATGCGTTGTGCGATGACGGGCGGACTCTTCATATTTGCCTCTCAGGTCTGAAGTGAAACGGATTGACCATTTCGGATTGCGCTGACTGCAGTAGCGGATATTGCGATGGTTGGTGCAAAAACTGATTCGGGGCCATTAGGCAGCGTTTCGTTGATATAGAACGTTGCGTGGTGGCGGGCTTGCATCTTCTGGCCCACCAGCAGGGTCGCCGATGCAGGAGCACCCACGAACAGATGGACCTTCTTCACTTTCCAGGTGTCTTGCAGCGTACGCAAGGCTTCGTCGACTGCCGCTCCAAAATGCACTAGGTCATCTGGATGGCGGATGATGGCCGGATTGGGGCTGTCGACTTTAATTTCGAGAGCGGGCATCGTCAGCTCATCGTTGACGACGACTGGGGAAGGTAGCCGCTTGGTGGTAATCCCATAAGTGAGGGACACCAGGAGCGCCGCTTCATCAGATTGCGCTGGGTTTCCTTTCAACTCCGTGACTCGATACTTGCCGGGCGCTGGACTTACAGCGTCATCGGGCCATGCCCAGCGCGTTTCCTGGTGCTCCCCGACCTTGTTGCGGTGCGGTTGGAATACATGCGTGCCGGCCATATCGCCAAGGATGCGGCCGGCGAGGATCAGGACTGACGTTCCGTGGAAAGGGATTACAGCCAGTGGCGGGCGCGGGCGCCCGCTGTTCCCGACGCCATTCAACTTCGATTGAAACAGTGGCAGGTCGAACTGCAACGTCTTGAACACAGTCGGCCAGTACGCGTCGTCGTGCGGCGCATGGTGTGCGCCACCAAAAGAAAATACTGAATCAGCAACCTTGGGGGAAGGGCGAAGCTTCGCCTTCCACAGCGCGGAATCCACGTCGCGGTCGCTGATTTGGGGCATCTGGCCGGTGACGTTCCCAAGGATATAGAGCCGCTCGACTTCTGGGTAACGCAGCGTGTCGAGCAGACGCCGCACTTCGTCAATTGAGTCAGTGCGCATTTTTTGGAGCATGTCTGCTGAGTATGAATCCGGGTCCACCTTGTCAATCAGGCGGTGGCACTTATCGCACAGCAGCAGGAAGTTGTAAGGGTCGTCCGCCCGCTGCGCCGACAACGTTGCGTGGCCGCGCGGGCCATCTTCCGACGCCGCAATGATGTGAGCGAAGTAGCTGAAATTCCCGGTGCGGCCGGTGACCAAATGTGCTGTCAGATCTTCGCCGCAACCAGCGAATTGACAGCGGTTTGCCGCCAGTGCTGCGACTTTGACCTTGGTCTCCGGGCTGGCGTGGCCATGGCGGCCATCTAACGACTTCATCCAGCTTGTAAGTTGGGCAACGACCAGCTGGTTCTTCGGCAGGGTAGACGGGTCAAGCGCCCAAGGCGTGGGTTCTAAAGTGTTGTGCACCCAGAGGCGCTTCGCGGTTGATTTCACCTTGGCCACAGCAAAAAACTCGGCGCCCAGTTCGCCTGCGCAGGTGATGGTCCATGTCCCGGTATTAGAGCTGCCGCTGAATACTGCTGCCGTGTATCTATTGACAACGACGAACACGTCCTGCCCAGCGGTCAGCTGGGCTTTGACGTTGGCTGCCAATTTTGTATCCGTAAAGGTCGACGGCTTGCTAGGTTGAGCCAGCGCGGCATTGCGTATGGCTGCGGTTTCAACTTTCTGCACTCCTCCCACATCCCCTCCTGGCGCGTCATCAGTAAAACGGCCGCCAGGAAGTGCGATTGAAAGCCGCAATTTGTCAGCACTCTCATCCGGTGAGTGCCAGTGAATAATATAGACAAGCAACTACTGGTGGTCAAGAAAAACTCGATATCTTTGAGAAAACTATTTATTGATCTCAAAACTGGCAATATATACAGTATTCTATAGCAAAATTCCTGCAGGAAAAGATGTTGTTGATGGGTAAGTTCTTGGTTGGGTGCGTGTGCATACCTATGCACCACGGGCCGGAGCGCCCATATCACCGAAGGTTGGAAAATCGCATGTGGCAGTTATTAGGATTAGCCGGCTTGGTTGTCTGGGCCCTCTCAAGCAACGAGCGAAAACGGCCGGCGCAAATACAGCCGCAATTCGAGCGATTTCATAATGCGATAAAACTGGATGAGGACGACGAGCAGCGTAAGCTGAGAGAAAAACGGGAAGTGCTTCTTCGGTCTCTTGCCGAGGGTCTTCCTCAGGATTTTCCCAAGTTTACCCGTTTCATTCAGGGCAGCTATGCAATGCGAACGGGCGTTGTGCCGCTCGACGGAAACTACGACATTGACGTCGGACTCGTCTTTGATTGTGCGGAGGAGGAATTCCCCGATCCGGTCACCCTGAAGCGCCATGTTCGGGATGCCCTGACGGGGTATGGCCGAACCGTCGACATCCGGCGCTCTTGCGTTACCGTTAGTTATATACGTGATGGGCGGCCGGAGTATCACGTAGACCTTGCGTTGTACGTTCGGGATGGGAGTGGGGGCCTTTTTCTCGCGAAAGGCCGGGAATTTTCTAGCAGCAATCAGCGTAAGTGGGTCCAGGCGTTCCCTAAGGAGCTTACCGAATACATTTTGGGCCGTTTCTCCGGGCATGAGCAGGCGCAATTCCGTCGATGTGTTAGGTACCTTAAACGATGGCGCGACCATCGGTTTAGTTCCGGTGGGCCGATTAGCATCGCACTCACGGTCGCCGCGGCGCACTGGTTTCAGCCAAAGTACGGCCCTGATGGGATGCCATCGGACTTGATGGCATTGCATGAGCTGGTAAGAAAGATGCTGGAGAAGTCTGGTGCTGTTCTAGGCGTTCGAGGGCGCGTCATTGTCAAAATTCCGGGGTCAGGTGATTGTGACCTGATGGCAGGAATGACTGATCGGCAAATGGCCGGGTTCCGCGAACGGCTGTCCGACTTGGACCGAGCCTTAGGACAATGCTACGGTCAGGTGGACGTGTCAGCAGCGTGCTTGGAATTGCAAGGTCAGTTCGGCCTGGATTTTACAAATGAAGCGCGGGCGGACAAACGTGTGCGGAATGGAAAACTGGAGCGCCTTTGACGGAACGAAATTGAAATCCGTAACACAGTAGAAATCTCCGGCATTGCCGGGCGAAAATATGCAACGAATGATTAAAATTGCCGCCTGCAATGACCATTGGCGCAAATATTCTAGTGTCGACATCGACCTACGCCCTGTTAACAGTATTTTGTAATGATCGCCCTCATGCATCAGACTAAAAGACCACTTCTAGATGAAATTTTCTCGGCGGTAATCAACAATGATTTTAGCAGGCTAGACGAACTCTCTGAAGAGCGCGCTAAGGAAGCTGCTTTTCTTCGATCGGTCTTTTCCACGGCTCATCAAGGTGGCGCGGTATTGGATCTTGATTTGCAGTCGATTCTAAGAAATGCGCCATGGATGGTATCTTTGCTTGAAGGGCCACGTTTTATGTTCCTCTCGGCACAGACCGCCATCCAGTCGAGACTTACCGGCGGCAAGTCTTGGCCAATAATTGATTGGTCTTTTTCTTTTGATTCTAACGTAGCTGAGCGAGTTCGTGGATTTTTCAATCATGAAGATATTGATTTGGCCGATCGGGACCGTGTTATTGCGCTGCTCCGTTTAAAGCGCAAACACAACATTCAAATTGATTTTGTCCCATTTTTGTTCGAAAACCTTCGTCTTGCGCGGGAAAATCCTCAGAATCAACGGCCGGTTAAGACAATTGCAGCCTTTAAAGCAATCGATTATCTGAACTGGGAAGAGTTTGAGAAGAATCCTGGTAGACCACAATTTCACCGCGCCCCGACGGCACTTCTGAAAGAAGCTGAGAATCTGTTTGACGAGTTCCTTTTAAGCGATGAGATAAGAAAGAGGGAAGACCGTGCATTATTTGCACAAGCGCTGCTTTTGAAGATGACTGAGGAATGGCTGAATAATCATGATCCTTTGGAATGCAAGTTTGGTAGATTGATTGACTTTTGTATTTTCAAGCTTGGCCAACTACCGGTTTACGAACTTCAGCTCGCATTGCAATTTTTGCGCGAACCAAAATTTCTGCGTTTTTTTGGGCCAATCGCAGACTTATCAAAGGACATCTTAGCGAAAATTCGTAGTATGGCATGGGACATGTCCCACGTACGTACCCTTGAGATGTTGGCGACAAGTTCTCGGATGGGCGGATTTTATCTCCCGTTTTTTGTTTCCTTTGATGATAAGCTTGTTGAACTGATACGAGCAAATCCAATTCAGTTCATTTTATTTGATGATAAAAATAGAAGTGTCCTGTCCGGACGGGAAGTCGAAAGAGATTTTCAGGTGGTGTTGAATGCATGCATGTCTGAAGAAGCAAGAAATGCGAATGCGCCGGTTGAGGTTGAGCGTCGCAGAGGGCAGCCGCTTGATCGATCTAGGTTGAATGCTCACATAATTGAACTCGAAACAAATGTGAAATTTATCGCAGATTTAAAGCGAAATGCGAGGGGTGGCCGGAACTAGCGCTTCTAGCGAGCTGGGGAGGAATAAATTCTTAAGTAAACGAAAAGGTTTTCTTTTACATCAGCATATGACGACAAGCAAATTTGCGCCTAGCAGCCTGTCGGGCTTGACTCGAGAGAAACGCGCTGATCCGGTAAGATGG